>CAZTHU010000027.1:0-12348 GCA_964613575.1 uncultured Eubacteriales bacterium
GTTTTTTGCGCTTCTATTTTCAGTTCTCTATTTTTTATCAAAATTCTCCTAATTATTGCAAAGTTTAGAAAAATCCTATTACCAAATGCAAACATAACCACCAAATATAGCTGAATTCCTAATCTATCTCCTATATAAGACAAAACAACCGCCAATGCCGCATTGCCAAAAAAACCTGTTATAAATATCTTAAAGTCGAACTTTCCTTGGAGATTAGCAGTTATACCACCAAATATAGAATCCATTGCTCCAAGTATTGCAACTCCAACATAATTAGCATATAAAGGGGGTATGCTAAATGGCATAAAATTGCCCAGAGCAAGCCCTATCAAAATACCTATCAAAGGATAAATCATCATACCTAATCACTCTCTATTCCGGAACAAAACCCCTCTTGAATCACCCAACGTAAAATCCAGAACGCCCCTTTCTTCATTACTCAAATCATTATAAAATATCTCTGTCAAAAAATTTATTCTATATTGAGTTAATTCTTCAACATTTAGGAATATAACCTCTATTCTATCTTCTAATTCAAAAGAAAACAAGTCTAATTTTGAAAAATCCAGGGCTGTAACATAATCTAACACGTTGCCCTCACTACTTGTTTCTCTGGCGTCGCGTATTTGCATGAATCTTTTTAAATTTTCCAAGACGTAAGGCTCCTCAAAATCTATTAATTCTCCTAATTGCAAGTTTTGTACCGTAAGACCTTCTAGCACTGGTAATCTTGGTCTATCTATCGGTTCTACAACCTCTAAAAAAACCCCCCTCTTATCAAGAACCAAATATTTATCTTCCTTTAGAACTAAAAATTCAGGTTCTCTTTCTTCTACCATAACTACAACATCGCCTAATGGCCTATAACTAACCGTTACTTCCTCTATATAAGAAAAGTTATCTACCAAATGTTTTTGTGCATTAGTAAGTCTAAAACTTACCCAATCTCTCGGTGCAAATCCAACCGTTTTATACCAATTTTCTCCTATCTTGATATTTAAAACATCAAGAATGCTATCTACATCGCTATGTAAAGCCCCCTCAACCCTAACACCTTGGACATCAAAAAGCGGAGTAAAAAAAACCACACCATTCAACAATAAAGCTACTAAAACAAAGTATAAAAGACCCTTAAGGATTTTTTTTCTTTGTTTATTCTTATCTGGCACTTTAAATTTGGCAACCTTGCTTAAATCACTTTTTTTTAACTTAAATCCTCGCTTTTTAAGTGTTCTCACATTACCTTTTTCCAAAGCACCAAACACCACCTTTTAAGTTTTACCTTCACATTGTACCACCTCTATTTTAAAATTTCAATTATTATTTTACATTTTCAATTACGAAAACTCTACTTTTTTTAAATTCTTCTTTAGTTTTATCATCTCTTTTATGATATAATATCAAAAAATATATTATTAATAAGGAGCTCTTTTTATGAGGCTAATAAAAATTAAGACAATTTTTGCAATTTTTACATCAAAGCTAATAATAAAACTACTAAGATTATTTAAGCTTGGAGGTACAACACTACCTGGTAAAGTAGCACTTAAACTTTCACCGTCTATATTAACAGAGCTTAGTAATAACCTGGATATAATAATTGTTGTAACCGGTACAAATGGAAAGACAACAACTTGCAGAATGATTTCTCAAATTTTTGATGAAGAGAATATAGACTTTTTCACAAACAAATCAGGAGCAAACCTAACTAGTGGAATACTTACAACCTTAATAGAAAACTCAAGTTTATCTGCAACTTTCATAAACAAAACCGCTCTTTTTGAAGTAGACGAAGCAGCTTTTGGTAAAATTGCTGGGAAAATCAACCCACATTTTGTGCTAGTTACAAATTTTTTCAGAGATCAGTTAGACCGCTTCGGAGAACTTTATACTACAGTACAAACCGTCAAAGACGGCATTAACAGTTCAAAAGATCCCACCCTAATAATTAATGCGAATGACTCTCTTTCAGTTAGTATAGCAAAAGATACAAATAAAAATGTTGTTTATTACGGACTTTCAAACAACCTTGAAATACCAAAGGACAACCTCGAAACCTCAGATGCAAACTTTTGCATCTACTGCCAAACAAAATATTCATATGACTATAAAATCTTTGGACACTTAGGTGGCTTTAGGTGTGAGAATTGCAACTTCAAAAGCCCTTCACCAAACCTAGAGTGTTCAAAGATAGAGGAGCTAACAGACAAACACTCAAAAATAGAAATAACTCTGCATAAAACTCCGCAAGACTATAAACAATCCCCCACAACCGCAGAGACACTTAATAGGAAACTAAATCTATATATGTACCACCTTTCTAACGTAGATATACCAACACAGTATGAAACTCTCCACGCTACAATTAATCTACCCGGGATATACAATATATACAACGCACTATCTGCATCAGCACTTTCCACTCTACTAAACATCGACTCAGACAAAATATCTAAAGGCCTCGAAACATTCAAATGCGGGTTTGGAAGGATGGAAACTATAACTGTAGATAATAAAAACATAAATCTAGTCTTAGTAAAGAACCCCACTGGTTTTAATCAAGTTTTGTCTTTTCTTTTATCTACACAACAAAACAAATCCCTATCTTTCCTAATAAATGATAATTTAGCTGACGGAACAGATATATCATGGCTTTGGGATGTTAATTTTGAAATGCTAACAAATGCCAGCAACCTATTTAAGAGCTTTATTTGTTCTGGCAAACGAAGGTTTGACATGGCACTTCGATTAAAGTATGCTGGAGTTGAAATTGATAAGATAAAGATAATAAAAGAATATGAAGAAGTTATAGAAACAGGGCTTCGCGAAACTCAAGATGATTGCACGTTCTATATCCTTCCAACGTACACAGCACTTCTTGATGTTAGAAGCATCCTTAGTAAAAATTATAATTTAAAGGAGTTTTGGAGATAATGGTTGAACTAAGAATTTGTCACATGTATCCCGACCTACTAAACCTTTACGGTGATATGGGAAATATAATCGCTTTAAAAATGCGCTCTATCTGGCGCGAAATAGATGTAAAAATAACTAATCTTAGTCTAAACGACCCCTTTGTGCCAGAAGATTATGACATAGTATTCTTAGGAGGAGGTCAAGACTATGAACAAGAAATAATCGTTAACGATATTTTAAATATTAAAGGAACTGAGATTAAGAATGCAGTTAAAAACAATAAAGTTTTTTTGTGTATATGCGGAGGTTACCAACTGATGGGTCACTTTTACAAAACTTGGGATGAAAAAGAGATCGAACTTTTAGGTGCAATAAACATCCATACAGTAGCTGCAAAAAAAAGAATTATTGGAGACTTTGTATTTACTTGTGATATTCTTAAGACAGATGATTTTGATGGAAAGGTTGTCGGCTTTGAAAATCATTCAGGACGAACATACCTAGGCGATGGTGTAAAGCCTTTGGGGCAAATTGTGAAGGGCGGTGGCAATAACGGCGAAGACGGATTTGAGGGCGCTATATATAATAATGTTTTTTGTTCCTATTCTCACGGTAGCCTTCTGCCCAAAAATCCAAAACTTGCAGATTATCTAATTGAAACTGCACTAAAACAAAAATATCCATCAAATACATACAAAGAATACCTTAAGCCACTAGACGATACGCTAGAAGAAAAAGCACATGTTAGTAGACTGTTGTGATAAGCTATAATTAGACGACAACGAAAAGATTGTTGCACAATAGTTGTTCAATTGTTAGGCAATGATTTAACTATAGTTGAAAATCTATTTCTTTCAACTAAACTTTTATAGCTAACTTTAATACATATAAAGGAAATAAGAAAAAGGAGATGATATTTATGGGAATATTAGATTTTATCCTCTATAGCCTACCCGGAATAATAATAGGGCTATCTTTGCACGAATTTGGTCATGCCTTCATGGCTTATAAACTAGGTGACAAAACCCCCGAAAGAGATGGAAGGCTTACACTTTCGCCAACGGCTCATATCGATCCAATTGGCCTTATATTCATATTTTTAGCAGGCTTTGGCTGGGCAAAACCCGTTAGAGTTAATCCAATGGTATTCAAAAACCAAAGACGTGACAATTTTCTAGTAGCATTCTCAGGTCCATTTATGAATCTTGTTACAATGCTCATTTTTCTAATATTGTATAGACTTACCCTTACGGTTATAGGAGAGTCCCTATCCCCTAATCAGTTATTAATGATAAGGAATGTTTTCTTAGCCTCCACTAGCATCAACGGGGTACTTTTGTTTTTTAACCTTCTTCCAATATCTCCACTAGATGGATTTACAGTACTATCTGGTATCCTTCCATTTAAACACCACCACAAAATATCCTTTTTACATACACATGGCTTTATCGTTCTGATTATATTACTTATAGCAAGCAGACTAAGGCTACCGTTGATAGGTCAACTTTTCACTCTACTTGTGAGATTACCTGGGCAAGTCTTGACAGAACTTTTGCAAAGACTTGTATTATAGGCTTTTAGGGGTACAAACAAATGCTTTCTTAATCTTTAAAGGAGAAAACAAAAATGCTAAATTTAGATCTACCAAAAGATGTAGCTTTTGTTTTGAAAAAACTAAAAGATAATGGATTTGAAGCATACATAGTAGGTGGATGCGTTCGTGACATTTTATTGAAAAAGACACCCACAGACTTTGATATTGCTACATCATCCCTACCTGAAACCACCAAAGAAATTTTCAAAGGCTTCAACCTTTCTTTAGACGGCATAGTACACGGAACGGTATCTGTAAAGATAGAAGAAAAATGGATTGAAATTACAACCTTTAGGATAGATGGAAAGTATACTGATTCAAGAAGACCAAATAGCGTAAACTTTACCAAAAGCATTGCTAAAGATTTAGAAAGAAGAGATTTTACAATAAATGCATGTGCTATGAATAACAAAAAAATAGTTGACCCGTTTAACGCAATAAATGACATTAAGCAAAAAACCATTCGATGCATCGGAGTTCCAAAGGACCGATTTGAAGAAGAAGCACTAAGAATCCTTAGAGCCATAAGGTTCATGTCTGTTCTTGGATTTCACATTGAAGCTAGCACCAAAAAAGCAATTTTTAGGTGCAAACACAAACTTACTAAACTATCTAAAGAACGCATCAAGCCAGAATTTACAAAAACGCTACTTGGTAAAAACGCCACAAAATCTATCTTGGAATTTTTAGACATCTATTTTGTGATATTCCCAAACATTAACACCTCACCTGAAAAAAATTTAAATATCACATACAATTTAGATGCATTAAACCACTTAGATAATTGCCTCTTATCTAGACTTGCAATATTTTTTAGCGAGACACTAAACTGCGTTTCAAAAGATAGCTATACAAAAATCATAAAAAAAATTCTAGATCAGATGAATTTTTCTAAAAAAGATATCCTAACCACCCTAACCATAATCGAGTATATTAATGTGAATATTTCAAGCAACCATATAGCTTTAAAAAAGCACTTAATCAAAATTGGAGAATCTACATTTAAAAAAGTTTTAACTATAAAAAGAGCAAAATTTCTGGCAAATTCAGATATTACCAGACTAAAAGAACTAGAATACATAAATATCAACCTCAACAAACTTCTTCAAAATAACCCTTGTTTGTCAATTGGTGATCTTGAAATTACGGGCAATGACTTAATAGAAATTGGTATTAAAGATGGAAAGCAAATTGGTAAAATTTTAAACGAGCTTTTCGAAAAAGTTATAAATGAGCAAATTCCAAACGAGCACAAAGCGCTACTATCCGATGTTAGTTTAAGTTTGAAAGCTGAAAATTTAAAGTTGTGATTTAAAAGCTGAAAGTATAGTCTCTAAGTTATAACTTTACCTTGAGCCTTCCAGTAAATCCTTAAACATATCATAAGAACTTCCATAATTTTCTTTAATATTATACTTTAGCGTAAAATATATACTTAAATTACTAATAAAGTATTCTTTTCTTACATTGTCCAAATCATTTCTTTCTAAAAATTCCGTTAAAACTTCCCTTTCTACTTCAGTAAGTTTAAATCCCCTTACTCTTGAGGGCTGATTACATCCAAACTGATTTAACTCCTGCATTTTCCCTTGTTTTTTTTCTTGATTTTTTTCTATATCTTTTTTTACAACATATGTTCTTCCAACAAAGTCACCCAAACGCCTATAATTATTGCTTATACTCATTACAAACACACCAGTTATATAAAACACGGGCAAAAAGTCTACCAATCTAAATACCTCTCTAATTAATATCTTAATTTTTGAAATCTTTTCACCTTTCTCATCCAAAACTACAAGTCCTAATATTCTTTTACCCGGAGTATCCCCATTTAAAATTAACGACCAAACAAGGTTTAAGACAAAGTGTGCAAAGAAAATTACTACAATATAGAAAAATAACATATATGTATAAAAGTACTCTTGACCTAACAAATCAGACCAAGCAGACCAATCGGGCATAAAACTAGGGCCCCTAAAGAACCACCCCAAAAATTCAAAAATAAAAACAAAAATAACCGCAATACCAAAATCTACAAAACATGATACAAATCTGTTAAAAAGGCCTGCCCTTTTATATGTTATTTCTCCATCATCCTCAGCCTTAGAAAATTTAAAATCTGGCATTTGAACCGCGCATCTATCAAAATCTTGACCTTGATCTCTTCCCATCATCTTTAACATTTTAATTTCCAGACAAACTGCCTCTTTATCAAACTTTTTATAAATATATATCATCGTTATAACAACTATAAATAATGGATAGAATAAACTGGTTAAAACCGATGCAATCAAACTTAACTCTAAACTTAAATTGGCAAAAACATCCAAACCTAAAAAGAAGACCAAAAATGCAATTAAAAGCCAAACCTGAAGAGAAAAAACAAAAATAAGACTAACTACTATAAGTTTTATAGAGCCATGGCTTATTTCAAATGATCTTTTTAAAGCATCAAAAAACTTATCGTTTTCAAGAAATATCCCTTGATATCCAAACATCCATCTCATACAAAGAAAACTCATCCAGATAAATACGCCAAAATATAAAAGAAGTGAGAAGAAAGCATCCCAAAAATTAACATTAACAGGTAGCTCTATAAATGGCATAAGTTGCAAGAGCGTCCTTGGTCCTAGTACAAAAAATGCTACTGAAAAAAGAACCGAAATAGCAGTCCAAATACAAAGTGCAAAAGAAAACATAAAAAAGATTCTATACCCAACTGCACTTTTAAGCTTAAGTAAAATTTCACGAAAGCTTATCTTTAGGCTAGAAATATTCCCCGTCAAGCAATCAGTAAAATCCACATATACTTTCATCGTTATATAACCTGCTATCATTGGTATAACTATTAAGAAGAAAATAATTGTTATTACCCCAACCCAAAATAATAGACTTTCATTTACAATTTCATTGCCCTCAATAAAAAATTTTTCGGATATATAATTCAAAAAATATATTGGCAAATGTAGCAGGATAGAAACCCCAGCTATCTTAAAAAATAATTTCCTATACATCTCAAAAGACCAGTCAGCTATATCAAAAAAACGTCTTCCAATTCCTTGTTTTTTCATGTCCGCCTCCAAATAACATTAATACTTTTATCCGATTCCTACCATCGCTAACACTCCTAACTCTATTGGCGGAGAATCAATCTGTGTACAGTAAACTTAAGATTCCTTCGAAATCAAGTTAATCTAGTATGAGAGATGCCACGTCACACGGATAACGTCCTCTAACCTTTCAGCTGAAGATTACTTCCCAACTGAAAGCTAAGATTTCTGTTTATAATTAAAAGATACAAGCGAATTATATCATTTTCTTTTATAGACTTCAAGAAAACTTTACAAATAAACATTGTTATACTATACTTGAATAAGAGAATTTAAATTCCAATCATCGTTACTTTGCCATTGATAACAATAATACAAAGCATTTAAAGTTTAGGAAGGGTTGCTTTTATGTCACTTGATTACATGATAAATGAAATAAGAAAAAGGGAAAAGATTAAAGAGGACTTATTTAATAAATTAATAGAAGATTGCAAGGATATCTTAGAAAAGGTATCTCATTTTTCGCAATCCCCAGATGCATTCCATCCCTCTTTACCACAAAATGTTGTGGGAAGAAGGCTTCCAGATAAAATAGCCAATCTTGAAAAAGTTATAGCAAATTCTGAAACAATAGAAAAATCTACTCCAGAAGATATCGAGAAAATCCAAAAAGCTCTTCAACTTGTTATACAGCATTTAAAAACACACGAGGATATGTATCCACTAGAAACAAAGATTACAGTACCTGAAACACTTCAGGAACTTTTAAATGAGTTTGCTGTTCTAGCTTCAATTGAAGCAAATCTAAAAAGTAGCTATATAGAATACTGTTCTACAGAGCTTAAACTTCGAGCAACAAAAACAAATGACAAGATGGAAAAGGCAACACTAAAAAACACATTCTTGTTTTATACAAAAATGGGCTCTTTAATGCCCTATCAATCAATTTGTCGCCTCAAAGAGCTAAATGATGAGTACAACGATATTTTAAGCCCATCTTTTATTGCAAGTGAATACAAGCAATTAGAGGAAAAGCTCTGGGAAACTCTCGAAAATTATGACAACTTGCTAAAAAAGAGAGAAAATTTCAAAGAATCCGCAAAACATCTTACTCATTTAGAAAAGTGCGAAAAAAAAGCACAAAATTATCTAGATGAAATCGAAAAGCATAACAGAAAACTCGATGTGGCAACGGATGATTCAGTTCATGAGCTCGAAGAATTGATATCATCATACCAAGAAGCCCACAAAATAATGAAAGAAGAGATTGAACGAATAACCATTTTTATAAAAGCTGAGTATAAAATAGTTGACATTGATGACTATAATCAAAAGTCAAAAAATTTACAAATACAGATCGCCAATACAGAGATAACCTTAAGAAACCTTGAAACGAAGACAACACTTTTAGAACAAATACTAGACGATATCCATAAGTTAAGAAAAAAAGAGCCCTCTAAACAAGATAACTTAGATGATTGTTAATAGGAGTTGATTTTTTGTATTCATATATAAAAGGAATAGTAACCAAAAAAACTGATGATAATAAAATAGTTTTAGAAAATAACCAAATAGGCTATGAGATAAGTACCTCCTTAAACACCATATCTAACCTACCCACAGAAAAAAAACAGGTTCAAATATTTACGCATCTTTATGTTAGGGAAGATATTTATGCGTTATACGGATTTTTAACTACTGATGAACTAAAAATGTTTCATCTTTTGATATCCGTATCAGGAATAGGTCCAAAGGCTGCAATAGCTGTCATGTCAACCATGACACCCTCAAAGTTTACTTTAGCAGTTGTTACCGGAGATATTTCTACACTTACAAAAGCACAAGGAATTGGCAAGAAAACTGCTGAAAGAGTAATTCTAGAACTAAAAGATAAAGTCAAAAAAGAAACAGAAAAGCTAAACCTCAATTCAGATATAGAGATTTTTAATAACGATACCCCCGATAATAATCTTGCACAAGAAGCTTTAGAGGCAATGCTTGTTCTCGGCTACTCTAAAGATGAAGCCCTCAAGAGCATAAAACAAAATTTAAAAGAAGATATAGACATAGAAACGCTAATAAAAAAGTCTTTAAAGAGCCTTTCAAGACTTTAAAACATCGGCGAAATTTTTAACTTTGTATTACTTTAATAAACCAACAAAATAATAGAAAGTTTACCCTTCACTATGGATACAAAAAAGAGAGGAAATGATAATAATGGATGATCGACTATTAGGCTGTGAACTACAAGAAGAAGAAATAGAAGAAAAAAGTCTTAGACCACGCAAAATGAGCGAATACATAGGTCAAAAAAAAGCAAAAGAAAATATATCTATTTTTATTGAAGCCGCAAAGCAAAGAAGCGAACCCTTAGACCATTGTTTATTATATGGTCCTCCTGGTCTTGGTAAAACTACTCTATCTTCAATAATCGCATCTGAGCTTGGCGTAAACTTAAGAATAACCTCAGGCCCTGCAATAGAAAAACCAGGAGATCTAGCTGCCATACTTACAAACCTTTCCAATCATGATGTTTTATTTATCGACGAAATTCATAGATTAAATAGGAGTGTCGAAGAGGTCTTATACCCTGCAATGGAAGACTTTGCTCTAGACATAATTATTGGAAAAGGCCCAAGCGCACGTTCTATAAGACTAGATTTACCTAAATTCACCATGATTGGCGCTACAACAAGAGCAGGACTTATGACATCACCCTTAAGAGATAGATTTGGCATAATAAATCGTCTAGAACTTTATAATACAAATGAGTTACAAAATATTGTTATGCGATCATCTAAAATCTTAAACATAGATATAAATGAAAAAAGTGCTATTGAAATTGCCAAACGTTCACGAGGCACGCCTAGAATAGCCAACCGCCTTTTAAAAAGGGTTCGCGACTTTGCACAAGTAAAATCAGAAGGGATTATAGACAACAACATAATAGAGTTCTCGATGAACGCTCTTGAGGTTGACCCTTTAGGTTTAGATAAAACAGATAGAAACATTTTAGAAAGCATAATACAAAAATTTTCAGGAGGGCCTGTCGGTTTAGATACCCTTGCAGCAACAACTGGTGAAGAATCTGGAACTATAGAAGACGTTTACGAACCCTACCTTTTACAACTTGGGTTCATAAACAAAACTCCACGTGGCAGAACAGCCACAAAACTAGCATATGAACATTTAGGCTTAGAATTTACTAATTAAACTACACTACGTCACTCTTTTGTCCCTGCAAATTCATCACCAGGGTTTAAGTCCAATACAATTCTTTGCGGCAATGCAATTGCATTTTGATGTTCGCACCTCCATTTTTGCTCCTCATCTAAGCCTTGAATTGTATGACCATCCTTTATTACATCACCTTTTTCAAATATATAATATCCATAATTTATAAGTATACCCGCAACTTCTTCAGGGTTTAACCCCTTAAACTTGCATTGAAGATCTGGCAACCCTAGACAGGCTAAACCCATGGTGTCCATTAAAAACTCTCCATTTTCCTGATCCACTATAAATAGCCTTACATTTAAAGCGCCATATAAATAATCGGCTGTGTCACCGCCTGATATAGCAGAAATATACGTTTCAGGTGATACCATTTTCAAACTATTTATCCAATGTATAGCCAAGCAATCTAAGTTTTCAATAAAAACTTTCAAAGCCTTATTAAATATATCAACCCTATCTTGTCTATCCAAATTCTCTGACAAAAAATCACAAATTGTAATTTTATACTTTGAAGCTTCAACAGCATCTTCTTTTTCATTCCAATCCCATGTTTGAGACAGTGCCATATCTATTCTATTTCGATCTAGCTCACTATAATTTTTCACAACAACAATCTGTGGGATAGGATCTAATTCTTGATGTTTTTTAACCAGTCCATCTAACGAAAACACAAGATATTTAGAAGAATCCTCTTTTATACTTACATCACCAAATGCTCGTTTTAAACGTTGCAAAAACAACTTAGCTTCAATCTTAGGGATTTGATCAAAAAGCAGCTCTGCGTAATAAATTGGAACTAATTGTTCAATATTCACACTTTCTTCAATATTGTTCTTCTCCTCTATACCATCCATACCAAAACCCCCAACCTTATTTTGCTACTGGTATTTTAAATATAAACTTCGCTCCTTGAGTAGGTTGATTTTCTACAACTAAATCCCCACTGTGTTTATTCACTATAATATCTCGGCATATACTTAAACCCAAACCAGTTCCCTCACCTATATCTTTCGTTGTGAAAAAAGACTCAAATATCTTTTCCTTAATCTCATCCGCAATGCCAGGTCCATTATCAGATATTTCACAAACACAGAAATCTTTTTCATCATAAGTACTAATTTTAATCATACCATCTTTATCATTACCCTCTATAGCCTGAATTGAATTAGTAATTAGATTCATTATAACCTGTGCTATTTGCGTTTTATTACAAAAGCACAGATTTACAGATCTTAAGTCCTCGTCTATAGTTGTGGTCTTCTTTGCCCGTCCTTTAACGATTATCAATGAACTATTTACAATATCATTCAATATATTTTTTGATTTACACTCTCTTTGATTTCCTCTTACAAAATCTTTAATGGTTGAGGAAATATCTTCCATAAATTTCAATCCTGTATTAGTATCATCTATTATCTTAGACAGATCTTTAAGTAAAAAATCTAACCTTATTTTTCTTTTGTAATCATCAATCTCTATCAGTATATCTTGTAATTCATAATCTTCTTTTTCGCTAATTATTTCTTTTTCACTAATTATTTGATACAAAAC
>CAZTHU010000028.1:0-2803 GCA_964613575.1 uncultured Eubacteriales bacterium
CACGTTAAATTTTGATAGTGGAAGAGCAATAACAGCCGTAGCTGAATGTTTCAAAATAATCTTTTTCTTTTGCTAGAAATATATATTGTTTTGTGATACAATTTGGGCATGTAGACTTTGTGGTTGAATAGGGGGATTGTGATGAAGAATGATTTGCTGAATTTGGTTACCAGTAAGCTTATCAATGCATATAAACCTTGGGCAATATTTTTGTTTGGTTCTTTAGCTTGGGGGTCACCAACTGAAAATAGTGATATAGATATTTTGATAGTTATTGAGAAATCAGATAAGAAACCGCATCAAAGGTTAAAGCCGGCATATGTTGCTCTAAGAGGTTTGAAAATATCCAAAGATATTTTGGTTTTAACAAAAGAGGAATATGAGAATTATTCGAAAGAACCTTCCACCTTATTTTATAAGATAAAGCATGAAGGAGTGAAATTATATGAGGCCGCATGATGAATGGTTAAAAAAATCGATACAAGATTTAAAATCCGCAAAACGGTTGAAGGAAGGGGATGAACCACTTCTTGATACAGCGGCATATCATACCCAACAAACTGTAGAGAAAGCTTTGAAGGGGTTTTTGGCTTATCACAATAAGCCATTAGTAAAAACCCATGATTTAATTGAATTAGTAGATTACTGTGTGGAGATTGATTCGGAATTTAAAGAATTATATGATATGGTTGATGAAATAAATCCATATAGCACGGCGTTTCGATACCCAGGTGGTTTTTCAGATCCAGAATATTTTGAAGTAGATGTAGCTATTAAATATGCAGAAAAGATATTATCAGTAGTTAAGAAAAAAATTGATTCGTAAGGGGGTTATATTATTCGATCAAAAGTTTTAATGATTTCTTAGGTAAAATAGTAGTAGCTGAATGTTTCAAAACATTCAGCTACTACTATTTTTTACTCTTTTAACTTAGCATAACTGACTACTAATCATGGTCATGATCGTCGTGGTCGTGATGGATATCTTGGCATTTTCTACAGCAGGCGATTTTTCCAGTGTTGTCTTCTATTCCGTTTTTTTTGTAATAATCATCTATTGCAGCGCATATAGCTTGTTCTGCTAAGTTGGAACAGTGCATTTTTGCAGGAGGTAATCCGTCTAGTGCCTCGGCAACTGACTTGTTTGTGATTTGCAAAGCATCTTCCACCGTTTTTCCAATTATTAATTCTGTTGCCATACTACTTGTTGCAACTGCTGCGCCACATCCAAAAGTTTTGAATTTAGCGTCTTTAATAAGACCGTCTTCTATCTTTAGGTACATTTTCATTATGTCGCCACATTTTGCGTTGCCTACCTCACCTACACCTTGAGCATCAGGAATTTCTCCAACATTGTTAGGATTTGAAAAATGTTGCATTACTTTTTCGCTATACATATCTATCTCTCCTTTCTAACTTTCTCATATAATGGTGACATGTCCCTTAGACGCTGAACAATGGGTGGTAAAACTTCCATTAGATAGTCAACATCCTCCATGGTATTTTCTTTTCCTAGAGATATTCTAAGCGAACCATGTGCGATTTCGTGAACTAGACCTATAGCAAGTAAAACATGTGATGGGTCTAAAGAACCAGATGTACATGCCGAACCGCTAGATGCACATATTCCCTTCATGTCTAGCATTAATAGGAGTGCTTCGCCTTCGATAAACTCGAATGAAAAGTTGATGTTACCTGGGAGCCTTTTTTCTTTGTGTCCATTTAGTCTTACATAAGGAATTGTCTGAGAAATTTCTTGAAATATTCGATTTCTCATTGCCATAAGTTTTTCACTATTTTCTTTTATGTTTTTTGTAGCAAGTTCTATAGCAGTTCCAAGCCCAACTATTCCAGCTACATTTTCAGTACTTCCTCTCATATTTCTTTCTTGATGGCCACCATGTATAAATTTTTTAAATTTAACTCCTTTTTTTACATAGAGTGCTCCAATACCTTTAGGTCCGTAGAATTTGTGTGCGGTCAAGGACAATAGGTCTATGTTCATGTCTTTTACTGATATTGGAATGTTACCAACTGCTTGTACAGCGTCAGTGTGAAAATAAACGCCTTTAGATTTTGCAATTTCTCCAATTTCTTTGATTGGCTGTATAGTTCCTATTTCATTATTGGCAAACATTATTGAAATTAGGACGGTATCTTCCCTGATGGCATTCTCTAGTTCTTTTAGGTTAATAAGTCCATCGGTATCTACTGGTAGGTAAGTAACTTCAAAGCCCTCTTTTTCAAGATGCTGGCAGGTCTCTAAAACTGCGGGATGCTCAATTGAAGATGTAATAATATGCTTTCCCTTTTTTTCGTTAGCCTGTAAAATTCCTTTTATTGCCCAGTTATCTGATTCGGTGCCAGAGGCTGTAAAATAAATTTCCCTAAATTCTGCATCTAACGCATCGGCTACCTTTTGTCTTGATTCTTCTACCGCTTTTTTACTAGTGCGTCCAATGGAGTATACGCTAGAAGCATTACCAAAGTTGTCCTTGAAATATGGCAACATCGTTTCTAGCACTGTAGAGTCAACATGTGTAGTAGCTGAATTGTCAAAGTAAACTATTTTGTCTTTCATAAATACACCTTCTCTCTTTACAACATTAAGTTTAGTCATCGCTTTTATGTTGTTTGTTTAAATAAAACAAAATATATATCACAAAACTTCCAACATAAAAAATAGTTGTGAAGGTAGGAAAAAGCCTTAATGTGAATACATTTATAGAAACTAAAATAAATAGTATCAGTAGAATCAAAGCAAATATACGTTTAGCCAAAAAAATCCCTCCACATCTTTATT
>CAZTHU010000028.1:2813-12092 GCA_964613575.1 uncultured Eubacteriales bacterium
TACCTTTACATTATAACAAATCAGTATAAAATGTAAAGGTAAAAAGATAGGATGGCGTTCTCTTGTTTTTAACTATTGTACTACTTTATTGTACCTGATTTCAAAGTCTATGGTGCTAGAGCCACCATGACCTGGGTATACTCTTGTGTTAGGGGGGAGGGTATAGAGTTTGTTTTTTATGGATGGGATGATTTTTTCTGGTTGTGCACCAGGTAGGTCTGTTCTTCCCATAGAACCTTTAAAGAGTGTGTCACCGGTAAAAACAGAAGATTCGACTAATACGCAAATACAACCTTTAGTATGCCCGGGTGTATGTAAAACCTTAAATTCTAAGTTCGCACAAGTAAAGGTTTCGTTATCCTTTAATGTTTTATTAGGTTCATAGAATGTTTCAGGCTTGGAAAAATGACTTGAGCCGTTAATCTTAGGATCACTTAGACCTATTTTATCTAGGCCATGTATTAGAATTTGAGCATTTGTTAGGTTTTTGATCTCATTTAAATAGTATACATGGTCAAAATGATAGTGAGTTAGGATTATTTTCTTTAATATAAGTTCATTTGAATCTAAAACACTCATTATGCTTTGTGAGTCAACACCTGCATCAATAAGAAGTGCATCTTTTGAATTTTCACTCCATATAATGTAGGAATTTGAACCAAATATTCCGTTATCAAGACATTTAAAATACATAATGTTAATCAACACCTTTCGTTATATTTTTTATTCAAGTAACAAAATTTCATAAAAGGAAATATTCCCTTAAAATTTTTTAAAATAACCTGTTTTCATCACAATGTATTTGCTAAAAGTTTTTTTTGCTGTCTAAAAGCAATGTCACAGGACCGTCGTTTAGCAGCTCTACATCCATGTGTGCTTGAAAGGTTCCTGTTTGGATGTTAAGCTTTGATTCTTTGCAAAGGGATACGAATTTTTCGTAAAGCTCATTTGCTATATCCGGTGGCGCTGAGGTATCGTAGCTTGGCCGTCTTCCTTTTCTGCAATCACCGTATAGTGTGAATTGAGACACTACTAACATTTCACCATCTATATCTAAAAGGGATAAATTCATTTTATGGTTTGAATCGTTAAATATTCTTAAATTTAAAATTTTCTCGCTAAGATATTTAGCATCTTTGCTAGAGTCGTCTTTATCCACTCCCAGTAGTACTAGGATACCATTTTGTATTTTACCAACGATTTCGTTATCTACTGTAACCTTAGCATGTTTTACTCTTTGTATTACTGCCCTCATTTTTTCGCTTCCTTTCATAAAAACTTAGTTAGTTCTATGAATTACTTATTTTCTTGTTCTTGATATTTCGTGTACGCCCTGTACTTTTTGGAGGCGTGAGACTATTTTTTCAAGTTGCTCTATGTTTGAAATTTCTAGTGTTATATTTAGAAAGGCTTTGTTATCTTTAGTAGCTCTTGCTGATAGGCCTTTAAGTGATATTTTAGATTCCGCAAAAATATTTGTTATTTCAAGTACTAACCCTGATCTATCCTTGGCTGTTATTGTTAGTTCAGTTAAGTAGGATACCTTTTCGTTTGTGCTCCAACTTACCTCAATTAATCTATTTTCTCCATCTAGATAAGAATTTACGTTTGGACAAGTTTTGGTATGAACCGAAACGCCCCTGCCTCTTGTAATATAACCAATAATTTCATCTCCTGGAACAGGGTTACAACAACGAGAAACTTTAACCAAGCAATTTTTTAGACCCTTTACTTCTATTCCATTCTCGGGTGGTTTGCGTTTTTTCTCAGGCTGTTTTCTTGGTGTTATTTCAAGTAACCTCTCATCTAATTCTTCGGGTTTTAGTGTTTTTCTGTACTCTTCTTTTAGGCGAGAGACTATTTTTGCAGACGTTAAGGCGCCTAGTCCTACTGATGCATAAAGATCATCTACAGAGCTAAAAGAATATTTTTTTACAGCCAATTCTAACCATTCGGTTTTTAATAAATTAGACAGTGTAAATCCTTGCTTTTTAATCTCTTTTTCTATTTGATCTTTTCCTCTAATTATATTTTCATCTCGCTTTTCTTTTTTGAACCATTGATTTATTTTGCTTTTTGCCTGAGATGTCTTCACTAGTTTTAACCAATCACGACTTGGACCATGTATGTTTGATGCTGTCAAAATTTCAACTATATCCCCATTTTGAAGTTCATAACTAAGTGAAACCATTTTTCCATTAACTTTTGCGCCCATCATTTTGTTTCCAATAGCACTATGTATAGAATAGGCAAAGTCGATGGGGCAAGATCCTGCCCTTAGGTTAACTACGTCGCCTTGTGGGGTGAATACAAAAACCTCATCGGTAAATAGGTCGATTTTTAAGTTTTCCATAAATTCTTCAGGATCGCCTGTATCCTTTTCCCACTCAACAAATTGTTTTAACCATGCGATTTTATCATCTAGGTGCTTGCTTGCTTCTACTGTATTACCATGCTTATATTTCCAATGAGCTGCAATACCCACTTCTGCAATCTCATGCATATCCCATGTCCTTATTTGAATCTCAAAAGGTGTTCCCTTAGGGCCAACTAAAGTTGTGTGAAGGGATTGATACATATTAGGTTTTGGCATTGCGATATAGTCTTTAAATCTTCCGGGGAATGGTTTGTATAGCTCATGAACTAGACCTAAAACCATGTAGCACTCTTTTACAGTATTCACAATGATTCGTATTGCAAATAGGTCGTAGATTTGGTCAAGGTCTTTATCTTGTGCTTTCATTTTCTTATATATACTATAAAAATGCTTTGGTCTACCGTCTATTTGAGGTGTTATTCCAAGTTCAGTGATTTTTTGTTCGAAAGATGTTATTATTGTTGTAATAAAGGTCTCGCGTTCCTTGCGTCTTACTGAAATTTTATCTACCAAATCATAATAACCCTTAGGGTCTATGTATCGAAGGCATAAATCTTCTAATTCCCATTTTATCTTCAAAATACCTAGCCTGTGGGCTATAGGGGCAAAAATCTCTAAAGTTTCGGTAGCTTTTTGAAGCTGTTTTTCTTGACGCATATATTTTAGAGTACGCATGTTGTGAAGTCTATCGGCAAGTTTTATAAGAATAACACGAAGGTCTTTTGCCATTGCTAAAAACATTTTCCTTAAGTTTTCGGCTTGTTGTTCTTGCTTTGATTCAAACTTAAGTTTTTCAAGCTTTGTAAGACCAGTTACTAGCATAGCAACCTCTTGGCCGAATTCCCTTTCAACATCTTCTGTTTTAAAGGTTGTATCCTCTACTGTATCGTGTAAAAGGGCTGCGATGATTGAGCTTGTGTCCATTTCAAGGTCAGCTAATATACAGGCAACCTCTAATGGGTGTGTTATATAAGGATCGCCTGAAATTCTCTGTTGACCTTCATGAGCATTAGCTGAAACATCATAAGCCTTTTTTACAGATGCTATGTCACAGTTTGGATTATATTCTAATAGTTTTTCTGACAGACTATCAAAAGGTGATAGCATTTTTGTTGCCCCCTCTAGTTAATACCCAACTATTTTCAAATCGCTAAAAAAATTAAAAATGGTAGAGCTGGATAATTCTTTTTTGTCCGAATTTAAATCTATATCTAATATAATATTATATTTTTCACTATGTCTGCAAGCTATAATTTGTAATTCGTCTAAAATTTCTAAAACCTTTAGTAGTTTAAAAGAAGTCATATTATTGTTGAAACGATTGTAAATGTCTTTGCAACAAGATTTTACGTCTGTAATACTTACTTTTTTTAGCCCAGGCAGTGTAAAATATTTATATACACATGCTATATCAGTTCTTTGTATCTTTAAATCTTGAAAGCTATTAGTAAAGTGTGGCAAGAAGTATCTAGCACATTTTTCTTTTGGTGTTTTTGATAAAAAGTCGACAAACATATCGGAGCATAAGAAACTTCCAGCAAAAACTATTTTTTGGTAAGAATCTATGTTTAAGTTACCAAAGTGTGGGTTTATGATTATTGTGATGTTTTCGTTAAATATATTTTCTATGGTATTAAAAGAAAGTGTAAAATCCTGATTTTTCTTCATGCCTAGATTATACAAAAGATTTAATATATCTTCACAAGCACAAACTGTATTAGACAAAATAACCGTTTTAAAATTTTGTAATTGGTCTACAAGGTCTTTTTTTGAGTTAATGCAATCGATGTCTTTAAAGGCTTCAAAATACTTATTATCAGCCGTAATGGTCTGTTTATTATCTTTTATAGAAATATTTAAACTCTTGTAATAGTCTTTTTTTATGGTTGAAGATAGATTTTCACGTATGTCTTTTATTATAAACTGAACTTTTTCGTTTCCGTTCCAGACGTTTATATCGGGGTAAAAGGCGATGTCTAACGAAGTGTTCTTTTGCAAACTTTCGCTAAGTTCGCCCATACCAAAGGCTATAGAGTCAAACTCTTTTCCATCTTTTGAAAAACGTATTTTAAGGTGCTTATTTCCTCCTACCTGTCTTATATCTATAGGGTCAAATCCATAAGCACAAAACATAGGTTTAGGGTTATTTTGACCAAAAGGTGAAAGTTTTTCAAGTTCTTTTACTGCATTTAGTGTGAGATCTTGTGGGTCTAAACTTGCATCTATTTGGATTTTTGGCGTAAGGTCATAGCTTGTAAGGAGTTTTTTTGCGTAAAGGTTTATACTTTTTCTAAATTCTTGAATATTGGCGGGGTCTAAAGAAAGGCCTGCAGCCATTTTGTGACCACCAAACTTTAAAAGTAAATCCGATACATTATCTAGTGCTTCGTGCATATTGAATTCTGGGATACTTCTAGCAGAAGCCTTTGCCATTGAATCATCCTCGCATATAACGATGGATGGCTTATAGTATTTATCGGTTATGCGAGATGATACGATTCCTATAACACCGTGATGCCAACCTTTTCCGTTTACGACAATGATGGGCTCATCCCTGTAATCTGGATCTGATTCTATTTGAAATAGAGCCTTTTCAAGGATTTCAAGCTCGGTGTCTTGACGAACTTTGTTTTGGCTATTTAGTTCATCTGCAATTTTTTGAGCTTCTAAGGGCTTTTGTGTTGTAAGCAACTCTACAGCTAAAGTAGCATCACCAAGGCGACCTGCGGCATTTATTCTTGGTGCAAGTAAAAAGGCAACGCTATAGGATGTTAGTTCTTTATCGTTAAGACCAGATGCATGTATAAGAGCTTTTAAGCCAATGTTTTGAGTGTCTTGAAGTTTTTGTAGTCCAATAGATACTATTGTTCTGTTCTCTCCTTCTAAGGGAACAACGTCAGCTATGGTGCCAACAGTTACTATATCAAGGTAGTTAAGGTATCTATCCTCAAGATTAAGTTCAATACAAAGGGCATGGATTAATTTAAAGGTAACGCCAACTCCTGCAAGATCGGGATAGGGATAGGTGCTGTCGTGGCGATGTGGGTTTATTGTAGCTATAGCTTCGGGCAGTGTTTCGCGACATTCGTGATGGTCTGTTACTATGATATCGATATTCTTTGAGCTTGAGTATAAAACCTCGTCAAAAGATACAATGCCACAGTCTACTGTAATTATAAGGTTTGGTTCAAATATGAAAACCTTATCTAGCGCTGATTTACTAAGCCCATAACCATCTTCTACCCTGTCGGGGATAAAAAAACTTACATTAACATTTAAACTTTTTAAAAATAGGTAAAGACAAGATGTACTAGTTACTCCATCCACGTCATAGTCGCCATATATTATAATTTTTTCATTGTTTGAGATTGCCCTTAGTATTCTATCAGTAGCTTTATTCATGTCATTTAGAAGAAAGGGATCGTGAATGTCTTTTAAAGATGGGCTTAAAAAGTTATTTATGTAGTTAGGATCGGTTATGCCACGCGATAAAAAAACCTTAGCTAGAAGGCTTGTTATTTTTGCCTCATCTGTTAGAGTCTTTACTTTTTCTTCTTCAAATCTATCTATATTCCACATTTTCGTCTTGTGCATAAAAATAACCCCTCGCTTTTAAACTTTAGCGTTATTATATCATTTGAATTGGTAATAGGGCAAGTGGGATTATTGTTCACACAGATTTAGATAAAAGCGCGATATCATGTTAAATTTTAATAGCAGATAATTTGGTAAAAATGTTGTAGAGATTAGAAATTTATTGTAGAGTTTTTGCAGAAGCTAAATTTCTGAGTAGAAAAATTTTTATAATGGACTATGTGGAAAATGTTTGATATAATTTTTTGGGGGTGTATTGATTGAGTCAACATGAAAAGTTATTGTTAAAGATACTTTGTGGAACAAGAGATAAAGATATAGACTTTAGTGAATTATGCAAAATAATTGCCGGTTTTGGATTTAAAGAAAGGATAAAAGGTAGTCATCATATTTTTTATAAAGAAGATGTTGAGGAAATCTTAAATCTTCAACCTAATGGCTCAAAGGCAAAACCTTATCAGGTCAAACAGGTTAGAAATGTGATTTTAAAATACAAGTTAGGAGGCCTTGGTGATGTTTAAATACGAAATAATTATTTATTGGAGTGAGGAAGATGGAGCGTATATTGCTGAAGTTCCAGAACTCTCTGGATGCTCTGCTGATGGAACAACATATCAAGAGGTTTTAACAAATGTTGAAAAAATAATTGCTGAATGGATAGAAACAGCTGAAATGAATGGTAGGGAAATTCCCATACCGAAAGGAAGACTAAAGTATGCATAAACAGAAATTTCGGGTGTGAATCTGAAAACTATATAATTTTTCAACTTATGAGTTGGCAAATCATAAGTTGAAAAATTACGAGGTGATGTATATGTTTGTAGGAAGAGAACAGGAACTTAAAAAATTAAATATGATGTATGAAAGCGGACAATTTGAGTTTGCTGTAATATATGGAAGACGTAGAGTTGGTAAAACCACACTTATTAAAGAATTTTGTAAAGGTAAAAAAGCAATTTACTTTATAGCCCGTGAAGCAAATGATTTAATTAATATTGAAAATTTTAGTTCCGATGTTTTTGCGGTTACTTCTAAGGAATCGGAAGGAAATGTTAATTTTCCCAATTGGGAAAAAGCTTTTGACTATATATATAATGTATCTTGTGATGATAGGGTCATATTGGTTATTGACGAATATCCATATCTTGCACAAAGCAACAGGGTGATTTTGTCAACTATACAAGCTCATATTGATATGAAACTAAAGGACAGTAAACTCTTTTTAATCCTTTGCGGTTCATCCATGAGCTTTATGGAATATCAAGTATTAGGCTATAAAAGCCCTTTATATGGTAGACGAACCGCGCAGTTTAAAATAAGACCGTTTACATACTATGAATCTGCTGAATTGCTCAATGGATTTAATATCGAGGACAAAGCTGTTCTTTATGGAATAACGGGAGGTTTTCTTGAGTATCTTTCAAGAATTAGGCTTAACTTGAGTGTTAAAGAGAATATTGAGAATTTATTCTTAGCAGAATCTGGACATTTGTTTGAAGAACCTGTTAACCTGTTAAAACAGGAATTAAGGGAACCAGCTACTTATAATGGAATCATTGCAGCAATTGCAAACGGTGCCTCGAGACTAAATGAAATAGCAACCAAAAATGGGATTGAAAGTAATAAATGTGCAAAATATTTATCAGCGCTTATGTCCTTAGGTATAATTAAAAAAGATAAGCCATTGTTAGAAAATGAAAGCCGAAAGAGTATTTATTCACTGGATGATCAGATGTTTCGTTTCTGGTATCGGTTTATTCCAAACAATATGAGCAGAATTGCAACAGGATTATCCGACTACGTGTTTGACAAAGCGATTGCACCACAGCTGTCAAATTACATGGGTCAGATATTTGAACAAATTTGCATACAATATCTTTTAAAGGAAAACGTAAAACTGTCTTTGCCCTTTGTATTTGCTAAAATAGGTAGATGGTGGGGCAACAATCCTTATAAGAAAAGGCAGGAGGAGATTGACATTCTAGCTGTCGATGATGAGAATGCTGTTTTTGGTGAATGCAAATGGAAAAATGAACCGACTGGTATAGGAGTTTTAAATAATCTGATCGAAAAGAGCGAACTTTTAAAACAGTATAAAACTAAGTATTACATCCTGTTTTCTAAAACGTGTTTTACCAAGGACTTGGAGGAAATTGCCGAAAGGATGGGTAATGTTTGGCTTGTTGATTTGAAAAAGTTGTATTGGGAAGTTTAGAATCCATATGGAAACTGCTAAGCTTTTAGTGGTCACACAGGTGTAAATAGAAAAACTAATGGGTAATTTTGGGATGTAGTTTTTGGGTAAATATTGAAACTTTGTTATAAATTTGCTATTCTTTTAGTTGAGGAGAGAAAAAGCAAATTCCTAACAATTAAATAATATAAGTAAATTTATTTAGTGTGGTGAAAGAGATGGATAATTATGACGCAGTAAAAGAAGTGATACAGAACATGGAAAAGATTGCTAAGGCGTTAGAAGTAGAGCCTTTTACTATCTATTTTCTCGGTGGTTCAGCTTGTATTTTAGGAAGATATACTGAGCGGGCAACACGGGACTTTGATTTTATTGATTTAGAATATCCTGCTAGGGTTGGCAAGGTACTAAGGTATTTAAACGATTTTGATATGCTTGAATATGAGAGTACAATTCTTTCTCCTTCTTACAAGGAGAGAGCAACACGCATTAAGGCTTTTACATATCTTGAAATTTATGTTTTATCAAGAGAAGATATAGTAGTAAGTAAGCTTGTGCGAACGGCGTCCAAAGATATTGAAGACATAGAAATTATGATGCAAGTATGTGATAAGGCTCTTATTGCAAAAATTATAAATGAAGTTTTAGATAGAGAAGATTTGTACCCATCAAAAAAACAAGCGTTTATAAAAAACTTGTCACTTTTTAAGGAGAGATATAATGTATAGAGTGTTTTGTGAAAGTTTTCAAAACTATATCAATGCATATTCAACTGAGGATTCAAAATCAAAGTTTCGCTATGTAATTACTGAGCCTATCTCATTAATGGTAGATTTAGATAAATTTGAGAAAGAAAAGATGAATAATACTGTTCTATATAAAAAGTTATGTGACCTATTGGCATATATGGAGGAGCAAGTTGAAAGCTACCCGAAGTTTAAAGCATTTTTATGGACGTTAGAATCACGAGGACTAAAAGCAAAAAAATATTGCATGCTATCAAAAGAGCAAGCCAAAGAACAAGCCAAGCTTATAAATATGTTTCTTAATCTTTTATATTGGGACACTTGTAATAACTAAAATTAAGGTTGTACACTTCGAAAATTAAAATTGG
>CAZTHU010000029.1:0-12070 GCA_964613575.1 uncultured Eubacteriales bacterium
CTTAATATATACACATTAAACACCAAAACAGATTAAATGTCAAGCATAAATTGAAAAATTTACAAATTTATAAGTTGTAAGTAAAATGCTTTAAATTTTATTGACCATACATCCATTTAGAACTATACTGAAAAAAGAAAGTTTAAAACTAAAAGTATTTTGGGGGTGTATATATGGGAATAGGAACACTTGCAAATTTTATTGCAATTATTATTGGGGGTACTATTGGAGTTCTCGCTAAAAGCTTCCTTACAGACAAATATAAGCAAATATTTAATCAAGCATTAGGGTTATCTATATTGCTCATTGGTTTATCTGGCGCTCTAAGTGGTGTTTTTAGCATTACCAAAAGCGGTGAAATTGAAACTGGAAGTATTATGATGATAATTATAAGCTTGTTTATTGGAGGTTTTATAGGCGTTTTATTTGACTTGGAAGATAGAATAAATAAATTTGGTGAGTTCATTCAACAAAAATTCTTCAAAAACGACAAGCTCTTTTCTCAAGGCTTTGTGACAACTAGTATTATATTTTGCGTTGGAGCACTTTCTCTTGTAGGCGCTTTAGATGAAGGAATTAGCGGTAACCCAGAGACTCTTTATACCAAATCAATCTTAGATGGAATTAGTTCCATTATATTTGCAACGACTCTGGGGATTGGAGTTGTCTTTTCATCTATCCCTGTCCTTATATATCAAGGTGGACTTACCTTTTTAGCTAGCACCTTAGAAGGATTTTTAACAGATGAGATAATAACACAAATGGTCGTAATAGGAAGTCTTATTATTATTGGCATATCGTTTAGTGTACTAGATATAAAGAAGTTCTCATTGGCAAATCTTCTTCCTGCAGTTTTCATCCCATTAATTTTCAGCATTTTGTCAGGTCTGTTTTGACACTTTATTTTGTATTTATATGAATTTCTTAAAATTTATATAAATACAAAGAAAGACCTCTAATAAATTATTAAAAAACTGCCGAAAATAAAAGTGGACTTAACAAAATTTAAAAATTCATCACTTGTAAAAGGAGGCTATCAATTTTGGATAAAAACGCCGTTATTATTAATCAGAAAATTGTAATAGGAATTAGTGCCTGTTGTATGGGGTGTCCCGTTCGATATAACAAAAAAGGGTGGGACATGCTAGAACATTTAGGGCGTGAAAGAAATGATTTCAAATGGTGTCCTGTATGCCCTGAAAGTATGGCGGGATTAGGGGTTCCTAGAGAACCAATTCACACTGTGGGAAGTAATGGTGCAGGTGTGTGGACTGGAGAGGCATATGTAAAAAACAGAAAAGGTGAAATTGTAACAGATATGTTAAAAGAGGGCGCTAAAGTATGTATGGACACTTTAAAAAGAGCAGGCGCAGTAGCATATGTGTACATGGAAGGGAGCCCGTCTTGCGGGGTTTATAGAACCACACTAAAAAAACAAAAAAGAGGTAACCCTCCAGGTGTTTTTGGTTCAATTCTCTTGGATAATGGATTTTTTCTTATACCTTCAGCCGATCTTCAAAGCCCATTAAAATGGTGGGATTGGAGAAGAAGACTTCTGGCATTTACTTGGTTAAAGGGAGAAGAAATTAACAATAAGGATCAGCTTTATTCCACATGGTACCGACTTAAATTTTTGTGCCAAGAAATCGATAATAACTGGTCACGAGATATGGGAAAAAAGCTAGCTAAACTAGAAACTAAAGACTTAGAAGCTTTTTCAAGTGAATTTAAAAAAGACGTTATGAACATTTTAAGAATTCCATCTACTACCGCAAAAATTAAAAATAGGCTATGGAAAAGTTATTCACATTTTAGAAAAACTAAAGGAAAAACTAAAGGAAAAACCATACCAGACATAAATTCACCAGAGTTTAAAAGAAATGTAACAACCATTTCGAAAGAGCTCTTAAAATTGGAACGTACTGCTGTTGAAGATGAAATACTACTAGGTGTTTCACCCGTTATCTATAGGGATATACGAAGATAGCACATAAAACTAAAAAGATTTTCTTGTAAAAAATATACTCAAATGATATTATTCAAGAATTAATAAATCTTATGGAGGTGTTTTATATGAAGTACATATTAGTATTTGGGTTAATATTAGGATTAGGCCTTTTTTCAGCATGTGGAACAGATAATACGAGTCCATCTGCTACGGAAACCGAACAAGAGCAAGAAACAGATTTGCCAATATTAGAGGATGAATCTTTGGAAGGCGATTTGGAAGATGAATCATCAGAAGAGTCACTAGAATTAACCTTAGATGAATTAGCACAATTTGATGGCAACGATGGTAATAAGGCTTATATTGCTGTAGATGGAATTATTTACGACGTCACTGACCATCCACAATGGACTAGCGGAACTCATAGGGGTCAATTTGAAGCAGGTAAAGATTATTCAGAAGAAATAAGAGAAATCCCAAGACACGGGACTAGTAATTTAGATCAAGCAGAAGTTGTAGGAATTCTAATCGATTAAAAAAAATGGGGGTTTCCCCATTTTTTTCTAAAAGGGGTGATATTTTGGCTAGGAAAAATTTTTTATTCTTTCATGGTTTCTTCGCAGCTGCAATTCTTCTCAATGTAATTACAGGATTTTTAATGATACGAAACATATTTTTTATTGCATTTATTTCTTTATCGCTAATACACAGAATATCTGGTGGCTTATTGCTTTTGACAATATTATTGCTTTTCGCCACAACTAAAGGTAGAAGTGCTTTAAAGATTATTTCAGCAATGACAAAACCAAATATTATAGATTTGAAGAGGAAAAACATCTTACTATTCTCATTTAAACTTCTTAACCTTATTTTTATAACAGCAGTAATACTACAGCTTACTACTGGAATGATTTTGATATTTAACCTGTTTTGGACTCAAGCAATCTATACGCTCCACTATAATTTAGCACTACCAATTATAGTTATTATATTATCACATATCTTTCTGGCTGTTTTATTTAATGTAAAAAAGAAAGCTCATTCTACATAAAAACCACGACTAACTCTTTAGGTTTCATTTTTTTAATGATATATTCCCAAAATCCAAATTTAAAAGGGTGCTTAGCACCCTTTTAAATTTGGATTAAATTTCACCTATATAAATCTTCAACTTAAAGTCATTTACTTCTATTTCTCTTTCTATGATAGGATTTTTAATATCAGCAACTATTTTGTCAGCTAAAACCTCTTCTTTTATATGTTCTTTATAAGTATCAATAGTCTTATCTATAAAATCATTCTCGCTTTTTAGTCCAATTATTATTCTTTGCTCAACTTTTAAATCTGCTTCTTTTCTTAAAACCTGACACTGCCTAACAATATCCCTCATAGCACCTTCAATTATCAAATCTTCTGTTAAATTTAAATCCAAAGCTAAAATTATAGAATCTTCTTTTCCAATAACTATTCCCTTTTTAGGTACACGTTGAATTTCAAATAAATCACTAGTTAATTTCATTTCAAATCCATCAATTTGAATTTCATTACCTTGTTCTACTTGAGTTGTTAATAACTTCATTTGTGCATCATCTAAAGACTCTAAAACTTTTTTAAGCTTCTGTACATCCTTCTTCAAAACAGCACCAGCTCTTTTAAAATTAACCATTAAAGTTCCTTCATCTAAAACTTCTTCAGTATCAATGTACTCAATTTCCTTAATATTTAATTCATCTTTAATGATTTCACTCATCTTATCAACTGCCAATTTATTCTTTTCATCTATTTTTAGATAAAGCTTTGATATTGGTTGCCTAACTTTTACTTGTTTTTCATTCCTAAGCCTTAAAGCTAAAGCAATAATTTTTCTCACTGTATTTGTATCTTCAATAATAATATCTTCATCAGATATAATACTATTATTTATCACATCTGGGAAGTTACTTAAATGTACAGAAATTTCAGCATCAGGCTCAATTTTTCTAACCATTTCCTGCCAAATATGTTCAGTCATAAAAGGTATTATGGGTGCCATTATTTGAACAAGCGATTTTATTGCATTATACAGACAATAATATGCAACTTTTTTGTCACTTTCAAAATCACTTTTCCAAAAACGTCTTCTATTTGTCCTTATGTACCAGTTTGATACCTCTTCAACAAACAAATCAAATTCTTTAACTAAATTATATGCTTGATAATTGTCCATATAATCTTTTGCTTTTTTGATCATCTCATTTGTTCTCGTTAACAACCATCTATCTGTTACATTCAGATCTTCTCCATGAGGCTCAAATTCTTTCATATCAGGAAGATCAATCTTTGCATAGGTATTAAAAAAAACATAAATATTCCAAAAACCTAGCAGTTTTCTTCTTGCTTCATCCCCAAGACTAAAGCCAAATCTAACATCACTTGAAACATTTGCTCCAGCATATAAATATCTAATTGGGTCAACACCAATTGATTCAGCAGCTTCTTCAAACCTTATCATATTACCTGTCTTAGAAAACTTCGAACCATCTTCCGCTACAACGGTATTATATGCTAACACTCTTTCATATGGCGCCTTATCTTCAAGCGTAACCCCCATAAAAAGCATAGAGTAAAACCAAAGTCTAACTTGTTCACGCATCTCACAAACCCATTCAATTGGAAAGTATTTTGACCAATTTTCTCGGTCATTAAAGTATCCTAATGTCGAAAATGGCACAATACCTGCATCTAACCAAACATCACCTGTTTCAGGAACTCTCTCTACTTTTGCAGAACATTTTGGGCAAATTATTGAAATATCATCTATCCAAGGTCTATGCAATTCTGGAAGGTTATCAACACCTTTTGCTCCATATGATTTCAAATCTTCTTTGGAACCAATAACTGTAAGTTCATTACATTTTTCACAGTAATAAAAAGGTAATGGAAGTCCGTAAAATCTTTTTCTTGATATATTCCAATCCCCCATTCTCTCAAGCCAATCATGCATCCTTTTACCGATATACTCTGGTTACCATTTAACTTTCTTTGCAGCATTTATTAAACGTGGCTTAACCTCTTGGGTTTTTATATACCATGCTCTTACCAATCTATATATAACTTCTGATTTACATCTCCAGCATACTGGATAACTATGCAAATACATGTGACTATTAAAAAGCTTACCCACTTCATCAAGCTTTTCGATAATCTCGTCTGTTGTATCTTTAATGTTTTTTCCTGTTAACCATCCAAATCCACTCATGAAAACACCGTCATCATCAACTGGCATTATTTGTGGAAGGTTTAAACTTTGCCCTAGCTCGAAGTCTTCAACACCGCAACCTGGCGCAATATGGACAATCCCCGTTCCTTCCTTTGAATCAACATCTTCCCAAGGAACTACCTTATGTTCAATATCTTTTTGCAGATCAAAATTATTAAAACAAGTTTCATATTCGTATCCAAGTAATTCTTCACCCTTAAATACTCTTACAACCTCAAGTTTATCATCACCTAAAACACCTATAGCATCTTTAGCCAGTACTAAATGCTGTTCATCACTCTTTACTTTCACTTCGCAATAATCAATTTGAGGATTTACCGCTAGTGCTACATTCGATGTTAAAGTCCAAGGTGTTGTTGTCCAAACTAGTGCTTTAAGATTTTTACCAACTAACGGTAGTTTTAAAAATACTGATTTATGTTCAATGTCTTTGTAAGAACCAGTCATTTCATGCTCTGAAAGAGATGTTCCACACCTTGGACACCATGGCATTGGTTTGTAGTTTAAGGTAATCCATCCATTGGAATGACACTTTTTCAAAAATTGCCATATACCAGAAATATTTTCATCTGTATGAGTAAAGTACGAATTCTCCCAATCCATCCATTGACCAAGTCTGACAGATTGTTCCGTAATACGTTTTGAAAACTTTTTTACCCTTTCAACACATTTTTTTGTAAAATTGTCCATTCCATAGTCTTCAATATCTTTCTTACTATTGAATCCAAGCTCTTTTTCCACTTCAACCTCAACCCAAAGACCCTGTGCATCAAATCCATTAATGTAATGGCAGTCAAATCCGTTTAAAGCTTTGTATCTTATGAAAATATCCTTTAAAGTTCTTCCCCATGCATGATGAATTCCCATAGGATTATTTGCTGTTATTGGACCATCAATAAATCTAAATACCTTTCCATTTTTATTCTTTTCTCTCAACTTATCAAAGCAACAGTTTTTATCCCAAAATTCTAAGACATCATGTTCTATCTTGATAAAGTTTTGACTCGTCTCAATTCTTTCCATATCATTTCCTCCTACCTTCTTATAATAAATTCACACTAACAGTTAACAAACCAAAAAAACTTTTTATTAAAAGAAGTTTCCCTTCTTTTAAATTTCACTAAATTTTCCATGACAAATTCAACGCTTTTCTTCCATTCTAACAAACATAATTCTACATCAATTTATCAACAAAGACAACATGTGGATATGATTCTTGAAGAATTTTCTTCGTGTACACATCCACCTTTATTAAAAATATAGGCTCAGGGAAACATTTTTTTGCAACAAAACCCTAGCAATTTCTGGGCTATATGTTTAAATGATTAGTTGTTTAGAATGTTTTTTAAATTTTTTATTATAAATTCTTGAGCGTGTGCATTATATATATTTTGTTTATACACCTCTCCATTTCTAGCATGTTTTAGAATAAATTTTATTCCGATTTTTTCACCTTTGATTGTTGGAACTCTCGTGTTTTTGCCGTTTTCGGTTACAATTTCCAAGTATCCGTTTTGACATAGATAGTTTGTGATTTTTTGAGGTGTAATTTTTATATCACAAAAACTTAAAAGTAAAAATTTAATTTGTTCAGCAACACAGCTAATAGTTAATTCTTCTTCAGTTATTTGTATGTTTTTTTTCACATAGTCACAGACTTCATCTAGACTTAAAATTTTAGTTTTTTCATGTTTTAAGTTTTCTTTAGGCGACTCTTGCGTTTTTAAATCTCCTAGTTCAAATTGGTTTATAATTGCTAAAAAATCATCTCCAAAGTCATTTAGTTTTACATACCCTACTCCAGAAACTTCTAAAAATTCTTCTCTAGACCTAGGCATTTTTTGGCACATATCTAATAATGTTGAATCAGAAAAAATAATGTACGCAGGAACTTTTCTTTTTCTTGCAAGTTTTTGTCTTAGCTCCTTAAACGCTTTAAGAAGCTCGTCGTTTATCGGTTTATTGCTATTAACCATTATAGTTGATTTCGATTTTTTGGTCGCTTTCTTTTCTTTTGGTAAATTTTCATTTTCTTTAACAACCTTCATCCTTAAAGAAACATCACTAAAAAGAATTGTTCTGGACTTATTCGTTAATTTAGCAACAGGATATTCAGAATTGGTAAGTTGTATATAACCATTTAACACAAGGAAATTTATAATCTCACGAAGTCTTTTCTCACTAACCTCTGCCATTATATTATAAGTAGATAATTTATTTAGACCACATTTAACTATTTTCTCAGCCTTGCTACCTCTAAGAGTGTCTATTACAAGTTTAATACCAAATCTCTCATTCATTCTAGCTATACATGAAATTATTTTTTTTGAGTGTTCCAAAATATCAATTTCTTCAAAATTTGTGTTACAACAACTACAATTGCTGCAATAATTTGGGGTTTGATCTCCAAAGTATTTAAGAATATATTCTCTAAGACATTCGCAACTATGGCAATAATATGTCATTTTCTTTAATTTTTCTCTATCTTTTTCCTTAACTTGTTCTTGTACTATAGGATCCAAATTATTTTTGTTTTCTGTTTTGTCAATTAGAAATTGGTTAATTACAACATCTTGTCCACCATATAGAAGTATGCAATCAGCATTCGAACCGTCGCGCCCTGCTCTGCCCGCTTCTTGATAGTAGTTTTCCAAATTTTTAGGCATATTATAGTGAATTACAAATGAGACGTTGCTTTTATCAATACCCATTCCAAAAGCATTAGTTGCAACAATTATCGGCTTAATATCGTGCAGGAAATCATCTTGATTTTTTGCACGTTCATTATCTGAAAGACCCGCATGATAAAGGGTTACAAAATACTTATCCTTTAAAAGTTTTTTATAGATTTCTTCAACAGTTTTTCTGGTGGAACAATATATAATACCGCTTTTCTCATGGTTTTTTTTCAAATATTTATTCAACGCCACATACTTATCGGTTGGCTTTTGAACTTCAAAATATAGATTTTCACGATTATAGCCAGTAGCGCGAACAAAAGGCTCTTTTAATTCCAATAGTTTAATAATATCGTTTTTAACTTCTCTTGTAGCAGTAGCAGTAAATGCCGAAACAACAGGCTTTTTAGATAATTCATTTATAAATTTATTTATATTTAAATAGCTAGGTCTAAAGTTTTGTCCCCATTGGGATACACAATGGGCTTCATCGATAGTAACCATAGAGATATTAACATTTCGCGCAAATTCTAGAAACCCCTCCGTAAGAATCCTTTCAGGTGCAACGTAAATTATCTTGTATTTTCCTGAAGATGCAAAGTCTAAGACCTTTAGTGTTTGATTGTATGTAAGGCTTGAATTTATGTAAGCAGCGGCTACACCACTAGCAACAAGGGATTGCACTTGATCTTTCATAAGTGATATTAATGGAGATATAATTATTGTAATTCCAGGAAAAATCAATGCTGGAACTTGATAACATATCGACTTACCTGCTCCAGTAGGCATAATTCCTAAAACATCTTTACCGTGTAAGATATTGTCGATCATTTCTTCTTGACCAATTCTAAATTTTGTATAACCAAAATATTGTTTCAATATCGTTTGTTTTTTCATAAAAACCACCCTCAAAGGATATTTTATCCGATTCCTACCATACGCTCAACCAAAATCCTACACCAATTTACTATTAAATGCAACGTTTGGATTTGAGCTAAATAAAACACTACCGATTTTTACGTTAACATGGCAAAATTTTGTGTGAATTTGAGCATCTTTTCGAATTTTTGTGAAACGTTTGATAAAAATAAAGTCTTCAGTTTTCGAACTAAAAGTTCTGCCATAGAATGCGATAAATTAAAAATGTTAAGTATGTTTAAGTGTAAGTTCGCCATTATCATTTAGTTTAATAGTTGCGTAAGTTTTTCCACCATTACCACTATAAGTTGAAAAATAAGTAGTTCCTTTTACAGTGTAATTATCAAGTTTTTCTAGTTTTGTGTTAAAACCACCGCTTGGATCTGGTTTAACGCTATTCACCTCATTATATATTCCTTTATTATCTTTCTTTAAGGCTATAAGTACAGAAGTACAAATCACTTCATTCCCGCAAAAAAAGTCATAACCACCTTCTTGTTGGGCGCTTAAGAGTATTAAGTTTTTATTATCTCCCATAATTATAGGATCTTGCATTAAGTATTTTATAGGTGTATTTACCTTAATAGGTAAATCCTGATTTGAGTTATTAATAAAATCGTCTACTTTTTTTTCTACAGAACTATCAATGCCTATTCTGTATTTAGCGTCAATACCAATGTAATCCTTATTATATGCTTCGAATGATTTCAAAATGTCTATCTTTGTGATAGGATATCTATGATTATATATGTGTTTAGCGTTAATGTAATAATCAGCATGGGCTTTTTTAAAAACTTCAGAGTAAAGTTTACTTAAAGAACGAACCCTTTTTGAACGACTCCCAAGTTGGCTAGAGAGGTCTTTTTTTAAAGCCATAATCTCTTTTGAACGATCAAGCTGTTGTTTGAAATTCACTTGTTGGTTTTGAGATAGGTTAGTATCCCTCTGTGGTGAATGTTGTAAACTGAATGAGTTTAACATATTATTCCCCCTAAAACTTAAGTTTTTTATATCTTATACCACAAAAAGATTATAGTCAACTTTTTTGATGCTACAATAACTTAAGCACAAAATTTAACCCCAGATAAACAATAGTTTTAGGTAATGTCAAAAAAGTACAGAAATTGATGTGATTGTTAATGAAAACTTGAACCCTTTGCTAGTTAATTTTTGCCCCCTAGCTAAGAAGATCTTAAACCTTTTCCTACATCCTTGTATTTGGAGTCTTAAACTCAAAACTTCAGAGGAATACCCATTTTATAAATCTTCCGTAACTTCAGCCAAATCTGGAATTGAAGTTGAGGCTCCGTCTCTTGAAATGGCAATGGAGGCTGCTTTTGAAGCTATACGTAATGCTTCCTTTATAGGGGTGTTTCTTGATATGATACTTAGGAAATAGCCGAGGAAGGTGTCCCCTGCCGCAGTAGTATCAACTATATTTACGTCGAAAGTATCCTGGCGGATTTTTTGAACAGTATCTTTGTAGATTACCCCTTTTTCGCCAAGAGTTAATACCAGCTTTAGATTACTATGCTTTGATATTAGCGTATCCAATATTTTTTCCAGTTGTGTTTCCCCGGAAATTTCTTTGCCTTCGATTTCATTAAAAATCAGATAATCTATTTTGGAAAAATCCAAAGTTTTAATGTTATTATCTATTGGAGATGGATTGAGCGCTATAGTCAATCCTTTTTCGTGTGCGGCATTGATTATATATTCAATATCGTTTATTTCATTTTGAATGACAAGAAAATCAGCGGAAGTAAATTTATCCAATACTGAATCAATCTGCTGAGTAGTAATTTGCTTGTTTGCGCCACCAAGAAGTAATATGCAATTTTCTCCACTGGAATTAACCTGTATTATCGCGTGGCCTGTTATTGAGCCGTATGTGTAAATGTTATCAGTATTTATTCCTTCCTGTTTCAGGGTTTGAATTAAAAAACGACCATCTTCGCCAATCCTGCCCGCATGAAATACATTTGTACCGGCTTTTGCAAGTGCAATAGACTGATTTAAACCCTTTCCTCCTGCGAACTCGTTATATTCCAAAGAGGCGAGGGTTTCACCTTCGCGTACAAAGTGTGGAACTGTGTATACTTTATCAATATTTAATGAACCAAAGTTTAAAAATTTCATATAGCACCTCTATGATTATCCATCGTGATTAAAAATAAAATCCAATTACCCTTTTATTGGTTTGGTGTTCAATCTTTTCTAAATCTCAATCCCACAAAGCATCCATTAACTTATCTATCCTTTTCTTTCTAGCATTTGTATTAAGAAGTATCTATTCTAATATCAATAACGTATCTTTCTTTAGCATCAGAGGCTAATATCTTCGGGATATCGACCATAGCCCTATCATTCATATCAACAACCGCAAATTCACTGCAATTATTCCAAAAAGAAGGCTTTGCATCATTTACTACCACCCTCGTGGTTTAATACCCTAATTCTTCACCAACTATAATAATTTTAACCCTATCTATATGCCTTTGTTGTCTCATTATTACGTAATTACAGCAAATTCTCTCTTCATTTTTACAAGCTACGCAATATCCTAACGATACACATGGAGTCTTAGCGTTTAATCTTACAGTGTTACAAGGTGCTGATAAATATCTCACTCGATTTACAGCTTCATCTATGTCTTTTGCAATTTTATTATAACCAGCAACTATAATAACTTTTTTCGGGCCAAAAAGCATTGCTGAAACTCTATTACTATTTCCATCAACATTATAAAGTTCACCGTCTTCAGTGATTGCATTGGTACTACAAAAATAAGCATCCGCGGAAAATGTCTTTATATGAATTTGCTCGATATCCTCCTTGGATAATGTAGGATTATCTCTATCTAAACAATTATACCCACCACTTCTTAAAAAATCTATTACACCACTCTCATTCAAGGTTAATGAGCCACCCCAACTAACGGTATCATTTTGAGAAATCATATTTCTTATTTCACCTACTACAGCTTCTTTCTTCTCAACATATATTGGCGTCATATTATTTTCTTGTAATGCTTTTAGCGTTCTTTCAATTCTTTTTCCAATAACAACTTTCTTATTGTTTTCCATAAATTCCAAACCCCATTTCAAATTCTTTGTTTTCTTCTCTAACTCTTCTTTTACCCAGCAATTTAACTTCTGCAAAAATTCTACACTAAATTTCTAATATCTACAACATTTTTACCAAATTAGCTACTATTAATATCTATTTTGCCCATAAAAAGATACACTTCCCCCTTACCCCCAAATT
>CAZTHU010000030.1:0-11920 GCA_964613575.1 uncultured Eubacteriales bacterium
GATGATGAATCATCTGATGATGAAGGGGATGGCGGAGAAGATGGGGATCATGGTGATGATGAAACAGGTGATGCTTTAGCTGTCGATGATAAAGTATCTGATGAAGAAGAACATGGCGAAGGCGAAACAGGTGATGCTGTAGATGGTGATGATGAATCCGTTTTGGTTATTGAGGATTCACAAACTCATGTGAATAATGAATCAATATCGGTGATTGATAATAAAATTCTAGAGAAAATTTCGCAAAGTGAAGCTAAATATATTGAGCTTAGAATGGATATTGCGGATGTTAGAATAAGCAGGGTTGATTTAGAAAGATTAGAAGAAGATGTAGAGATAAGAGTAAGAAAGCTTGAAAAAGAGGATGTTGAAAAATATCCTGAAAATGCGATAAAGCTTATAGATGTTAAAATATTTTCTGATGGAAAGGAAATTAGAGAGTTTATCGAGGATTTGTTTATTTTAGTTAATTATGAAAAAGGTCCTGATGAAGATACAAGTATTATTACTGTATTTCACTTAGACGAAAATGGAGAAAGTGAAAATATAATAGGTGTTTATCAGGAAAAAACAGGCACTGTAAACTATAGGACAAAACACCTTAGTATGTTTTTTATAGCTCCTAATAGAGTGAACTTTGACGATAATAATCAAGAGTGGGCAAAAAGATTTATAAATTCTATGTCGGCTAAAGGGATAATCAAAGGCTATGGTGAAGGTAGTTTTAAACCTGAAAATAATGTAACAAGAGCGGAGTTTGTAACAATGATGGTAAATGCGCTAAAGCTACCTGTTGTTGAGTATAGGGGGACTTTTAAGGATGTTAATCAAACTGATTGGTTTGCGGGTATGATTGAAACAGGATATGAGTATGGTCTTATTTCGGGTTTTGGTGATGGGATATTTGCACCTAGAGAAAGAATAACGAGGGAACAAATGACAGCTATTGTTACTAATGTTATGGAAAAGTTTGTAGGTAAGGAAATAATTGATGATAACGGACTATTAAAAAGTATTTTTGATGACTATGATAAGATTAGCGATTATGCTCGCGTTCCAGTTGCTACTGCTTATAATTATGATGTAGTAAAGGGAAGAGGTGAAGGATTTTTCCCACAGGAACTGAGTATGAGATCTGAGGCGTCTGTGGTAATTTATAAGATAGTTGATATGATGCATCAAAGTTAAATGCTTAAAGCTAGGAAAAAAGAACCATGGGATTTATTTCTGTGGTTCTTTTTTTGTTGCAAACGCAAAAATAAACTTAAAATTTTTTACTAAATTGACAATTCGTTTTAGAAATAATATACTATGTTTGGACTTTTATTTCAGATAGGGGGAATTGCTATGGTTTTAGATATGAAAATGCCTGAATATCCTGAATTTGTAGAGGGAGTTAGAAGAGCACCAAATAGAGGGTTTAGACTGTCAAAAAATCAGGCTCAAATTGCATTAAAAAATGCATTGCGATACATTCCTAAAGAATTACATGAGACATTAGCGCCTGAATTCTATGATGAGCTTTTAAGGTTTGGAAGAATTTATGCTTATAGATATAGGCCGGTCGGGCGAATTTATGGAAAAAGCATTGATGAATACAAAGGTAACTGTACTGAGGCAAAGGCCTTTCAAGTTATGATAGATAATAACCTGGATTTTGATATAGCACTTTATCCCTACGAGTTAGTTACATATGGTGAAACAGGTCAGGTTTGTCAAAATTGGCTTCAATACAATTTGATAAAGAAATATTTAGAGGTTATGACTAATAAACAAACTTTAGTTATAGAGTCGGGGCATCCGCTGGGATTATTTCCTTCAAAAGAAGATGCACCAAGGGTTATTATTACCAATTCTTTGATGATTGGCATGTTCGATAATATGGAGGATTATGAAGTGGCAGCTCAAATGGGGGTTGCAAATTATGGACAGATGACGGCAGGAGGTTGGATGTATATAGGCCCGCAGGGGATTGTTCATGGAACTTTTAATACACTTCTTACTGCAGGCAGATTAAAGCTTGGTATAGACGATGATAAGGATTTGACAGGGAAACTCTTTGTATCTTCTGGTCTTGGAGGTATGAGTGGTGCTCAACCTAAGGCAATAGAAATTGCAAATGGAGTTGGGATAATTGCTGAGGTGGATTTGTCTAGGATTAAGACAAGATTTGATCAAGGCTGGGTTGGTAAGATTACCGATAGTGAGAAGGAAGCTTTTGATATGGCTAGAGAATATTGTTCTAAGAATGAATTTGTATCAATTGCTTATCATGGCAATATTGTTGATTTATTGCAGTATGCGGTTGAAAATGATGAAAAAATTGACCTTTTATCTGATCAGACATCTTGTCATGCACCTTACGACGGTGGATATTGTCCGAGTGAAATGAGCTTTGATGAAAGAACAAGGTTGTTGTCAGAAAATAGAGGTGCTTTTAAAGAGCATGTTAATAGAACATTAAGAAAGCATTTTGTTTTAATAAATACTTTAGTGGGTAAGGGAACGTACTTTTTTGATTATGGAAACTCGTTTATGAAGGCTATTTTTGATGCAGGTGTAAGGGAAATATCAAAAAATGGCGTGGATGAAAAGGATGGCTTTATATTTCCTTCATACGTAGAGGATGTTTTAGGTCCAGAGTTATTTGATTATGGATATGGTCCTTTTAGATGGGTTTGTTTAAGTGGAAAAGATGAGGACTTAGAAAAAACAGATAAGGCTGCAATGGAATGTATAGACCCAAATAGGAGGGGGCAAGATAGAGATAACTATATATGGATAAAAGATGCTAAAAAGAATAACTTGGTGGTAGGTACAAAGGCAAGGATTCTTTATCAGGATGCCGAAGGGCGTACGTCTATTGCTCTGAAGTTTAATCAAATGGTAAGGGACGGCCAAGTTGGACCAATTATGATAGGTAGGGATCATCATGATGTAAGTGGGACGGATTCACCGTTTAGAGAGACTGCTAATATTAAGGATGGTAGCAATGTCATGGCAGATATGGCTACACAATGCTTTGCAGGAAATGCGGCTAGAGGCATGAGTTTGGTGGCCTTGCATAATGGTGGTGGTGTAGGTATTGGAAAGTCGATAAATGGAGGATTTGGTTTGGTTTTAGATGGAAGTCAAAGGGTTGATGAAATAATTCGTTCTGCTATGATGTGGGATGTTTTAGGTGGTGTTGCTAGAAGAGCGTGGGCAAGAAATGAAAATTCTATAAAGACTAGTAGAGAATATAATGAGAAGTATAAAGAAAAAGGGTATATAACTATTCCATTTGAGGCAGATGATACGCTTGTTAAAGAGGTTGTTGGTAAAGATTAGCATAGGGGGTGGATAGAATGGTTAAAGAATACTTAGAAAAAGTAAATGAGGTTTATGGCACAAAGGGGGTTTTTGGTTTGCAAGAAGTCATTATAGATCAGAATCCTGTCTCTACAAGGCAGGTGGTAGATGTTTCAAGGAGATGCGCAAATGTAAGCTTTTCAGATTATTCAAAGAAGAAAGTAGATAAGTCTAGATCCTTAGTTGAGGAATATTTGGCGAAAGATAAACGTGAATATGGTATTACAACTGGATTTGGAAAGTTTTCTGATATAATAATACCAAAAGCTGATCAGATTAAATTGCAAAGAAATTTAATAGTTTCACATGCATGTGGAGTGGGTGAACCTTTTGAGGAAGAGGTTGTACGGGGAATGATGTTTTTAAGAGCAGTAGCTTTGTCAAAGGGGAATTCTGGTGTGAGACAAGAGTTAATAAATCTTTTGTTGGATATGCTTTCTAAAGGTGTTCATCCTGTAGTTTATCAAAAGGGATCCCTTGGTGCAAGTGGGGATTTAATTCCTTTAGCGCATATTGCCTTGGTTATGATTGGAGAGGGGGAGGCAGTTATTAATGGCGAAAAAATGCCAGGTGGTGATGCTCTTAAAAAAGTAGGTCTTAAGCCTATTGTGTTAAATGAGAAAGAGGGTCTTGCGCTTATTAATGGAACACAGGCTATGACCTCGGTTGGTTCGCTTGCTGTGGAGGATTCAAAACGTATCTTGCAAAGTGCTGATGTTATTTCTGCAATGAGCTTTGAAGCGCTTCGTGGCATTGACGATGTCTTCTCTTCATTAGTATCAAGTGTAAGACCACATAAGGGTCATAGAGAAACCTCTGAAAATATGCGTAAACTTTTAGAGGGAAGTAAGCTTGTTAGTAAAAAGCAAGAGCTAAGGGTTCAAGACGCATACACACTAAGGTGTATACCACAGGTGCATGGGGCTAGTAGAGATGCTGTAGGCTATGTACAAAATGTTATAAATACTGAGATTAATTCTGTTACAGATAACCCTTTGATTTTCCCTGAACAAGAGACTATTATATCGGCTGGGAATTTTCATGGTCAGCCCGTTGCAATTGCAATGGACTTTTTATCCATTGCAATTGCTGAGATGGGAAATATTTCCGAGAGAAGAATTGAGCGTCTTGTTAATTATCAACTAAATGATCTGCCACCGTTTTTAACTGAAAAGGGAGGGCTAAATTCAGGGTTTATGATTCCACAATATGCTGCAGCTTCATTGGTTTCGGAAAATAAATCTCTTGCACATCCTGCGTCGGTTGACTCTATACCTTCATCGGCAAATCAGGAGGATCATGTTAGTATGGGAGCTATAGCGGCTCGAAAGGCGATGAGTATAATAGAGAACACTTTTGATGTGTTGGCTATTGAGTATCTTGCTGCGTGTCAGGCGTTAGAGTTTAGGGGCGTAGAGAATGCTTCAAAGTCAACAAAAAATGCGTACAAGCTCTTAAGGAAAGATGTTTCGCCGCTAGATGATGATAGGGTTTTTTATGAAGATATAAGGAAGGTTAAAGAAATTATAAAAAGCGGAAAGTTAGTTAAATAACTAATACATAAAAAGGAGGATGTTGTTATGGTTAAGATTGTTGAGTGTGTACCAAATTTTTCAGAAGGTGTTAGCCAAGATATTGTAGAAAAAATTCTAGATGAAGCAAGGAATGTTTCGGGTGTAACGCTCTTAGATAGTTCGATGGATAAGGATCATAATCGGTCGGTTGTTACTTTTATAGGCTCTGTTGAAGGTGTAGAGCAGGCAAGCTTTAACATGGTTAGAAAAGCTTGTGAACTAATTGATATGAGAACTCATAAGGGGGAACACCCTAGGATGGGAGCAGTTGATGTGATGCCTTTTATACCAATTAAAAATGTTGATATGGATGAGTGCATTCAGATTGCTAAAAGGGTTGGGCAAAAAATTGGAAGTGAGCTTGATATTCCTGTTTACCTTTACGAACAAGCGGCAAGCACAAAGACAAGAATGAATTTAGCTGATGTTAGAAGGGGTCAATATGAAGGCTTTTTTGAAAAGATAAAACAACCTGAGTGGAAACCAGATTTTGGTCCAGACAAAGTTAACGAAAAAAGTGGATGTATGGCTGTTGGAGCAAGGGTTCCACTTGTTGCTTATAATGTTAATTTGGATACTTCCGATATTAATGTCGCTACCAATATTGGGAAAATAGTGCGCCATGTTGGTGGGGGGTTACGTTATGTTAAAGCTATGGGCGTAACCTTGGAACAAAGAAATATTGTTCAGGTTTCTATGAATCTTGTTAATTATGAAAAGACTGCTATATACCGTGCCTTTGAGATGGTTAAAATGGAGGCTAAAAGATATGGTGTTAGTGTTGTAGGAAGTGAAATTATTGGTTTAGTGCCAGCTAAGGCTTTAATGGATACTGCAGCTTATTATTTACAACTAGAAGATTTCAAAGAAGATCAAATTTTAGAAAATAGGTTATAAACTAGAACCTAGTTGACAAGTTTTATGAGAAATAGTATACTAGCTAATGGTATGAGTTTGGGAAGAAGTTTAGACTTTTTCAAAATCTGTGAGGTGTGTGATATTATGGCGGATCTTGTAATACAAAATGGTAGGATTGTTACGGCAATTGATGATGGAAAAGGACCTAGGGTTGGGGAGCAAATGCAAGAGTTAGAGGTTATAACTAAAGGCTTTATAGCTATAACTGATGGCTTAATAGAGGCAGTGGATAAGGGTGATGGGAGCGACTTTATAGATCTTCAAACAAAAGTGATTGATGCTGAAGAAAAACTAGTTATGCCAGGATTAGTTGATCCGCATACTCATTTGGTTCACTATGGTTCAAGAGAGAATGAATTAAGATTAAAGCTTGAAGGACATTCTTACTTAGAGATTTTAAAAGCTGGTGGAGGTATTTTAAGCACTGTTAGGGCAACTAGGGGTGCTACAAAAGATATGCTTGAAAGAAAAGCTAAAAAAAGTCTAGATATAATGCTAGCTAGTGGGACAACAACTGTTGAGGGTAAAAGTGGATATGGACTTAACTTTGAGGATGAGGTAAAGTGCCTTGAGGTTATGCGTCAGATAAAACATCCTATCGACTTAGTTTCAACTTATTTAGGTGCCCATGCGGTTCCCTTAGAGCATAAAAAGGATCCAGAAAAATATATTGATCTTATGTTGAACAAGGTTATACCATATGTTGCAAAAGAAAAACTGTGTGAATTTATTGACTGTTTCTGCGAAGATGGTGTGTTTTCCGTTGAAGATTCTAGAAGGGTTTTACTTAAAGGAGAGGAGCATGGCCTTAAGATAAAAATGCATTCTGATGAGATTCATCCTATGGGAGGAGCAAGGCTAGCAGGAGAGCTTGGTGCGATTTCTGCAGAGCATTTGCTTGCTGCGATAGATGAAGATTTGGAAATAATGAAAAAGGCAGGTACAATAGCGGTTCTTCTTCCAGCTACTTCATTTTATCTAAGGCTTGGAAAGTATGCAAGGGCGAGGGATATGATAAAAATGGGTATTCCTGTTGCAGTTGCAACGGATTATAATCCAGGCTCTTCTCCAATAGAGTCTTTGCAGGGAACCTTCGTTTTTGCTTCAATAGGTATGGGAATGACGCCACAAGAGGTTATTACTGCAACTACAATAAACTCTGCTTATGCCATTGGAAGGAGCAATGAAATTGGCAGTCTTCAAAAGGGCAAAAAAGCGGATGTTGTTATTATGGATGCACCAAATGAAAATTATATCGTATATCATTTTGGGATAAATCACGTAAGTAAGGTTATAAAAGCTGGAGAGCTTGTTGTGGAAAGATAAGTAGAGAACCAATTTCAGTTTAATGAAATTGTGTGAATCACTTACTCATGAGAGGTAGCGAGCATGAGCTTCCTATTCAAAGCATAAGTTTAAGATTTGTTGAATATTAGTTGAACGATGGTTAAGTGCTGGTTGAACAATTGTTTGAAAGGGAGGATTTTAATGGATAAAAAAGTTAAAGACCTTATTAATGAAATATCAAGCAAGGAGCCTGTCCCAGGTGGGGGAGCGGTTTCAGCATTTAGTGGAAGTGTTGCTGTGTCATTGTGTCAGATGGTTTGTAATTTAACTATAGGTAAGAAGAGATATAGAGAGTATGATGAAGAAACGAGAATTAAAATAGATAATATAGAAAGATTGTGTGAGGTTGAGAAACAAGAATTTTTAGATTTATTTGATAGGGATAATCAGGCTTTTGATAAGGTTATGCAAGTTATAAGAATGCCTAAAGAAACAGATGAGGAAATTAAAAATAGAAAGCAAAAATTGGCAGAGGCATATAAGGCTGCAATGGAAGTTCCGTTAGAAGTTGCTAGGAAAATTGAGAATTTTTATCAAAATATTATTTTTATTTCAGAATTTGGAAATCCTAACTGTATAACAGATGTTGGTGTTGCTTCTTTGCAGGCTTTTAGCGCTTTGCAAGGTGCAATATTGAATGTAAAGATAAATTTAGACGGAATAAAAAATGAGGAACTTGCTAATAAAACAAGGACGGAGTGTGATACTTTGCTAGAGCGTGTGCAAAGTAAGCATCAAGAGATCATGGCAAGGGTAGCTCAAATATAAGTAAAGAGCTAATTTTAGCATTTTTGCGAAAATTGGTAAATCCCTTATTCATGCGTGCTAACGAGCATAAGTAAGGGATTTACAACAAGAATTTTAAGTTTTCAAAACGATGGTTAAGCAAGAGTTAAGCCATCGTTTTTTCGTGGTTTTAGGATGAATATATCTTCGCGTTCTAGATAATCTATTGGTTTTTTACCAAATTTGTCCTTTGCATTAGGATTACATCCTAGTTTTATAAGTTCTTTAGCTAGAAGCTCTCTATCGTACATATAAGCGTAGTGAAGAGGGGTTCTGCCTTGTTTGTCTTGTATATTAAAATTAGCATTTCTTTCACTTAATAAATTTATTGCTTTAAATGAGCTTGAAATAGTTGCTACATGAAGAGGTGCTAAACCTTTATTATTTTTTTGATTTACATCTAAGCCTTTTTCAAATAGCAGATCTATGCTTTTTGTATTTTCGATTTGCTTTTGTTTTGCGATTATATGTAAAACACTGTTACCATTTTTACCTTGGATGTTTACATTTTTTGTTTTTTCAATTATTTGTGTTTGCGTTTTAGTAGCGTTAAGCCTGTAATACTCTTTTAATAGTTCGTAGTTAGGAGTTTTTTTCTTAAGTGTTAAATCTCTATTGTTCATAAAAGCATAGTGAAGTGGATGGTTTTCTTTTTTGCAAGAATTATCAATAGCTGCCCATCTATTCACAAAGGTACTTTGACAGTTGTAGTTATTCATGTATGCTGCAAAATGAATTGCGGGCATACCCATTGATTTAAACGGTATCCCTGCATATGTAGAATTTATATCTGCACCTAGTTTAAGTGAGATATCTATAAGCCTAGATGTTATGAAAGAATGAGAATCCCAACCATTGACACGTTTTGATAGGCACTCTTTAGAAAGTGCGCCCTTTTTTACATCACTTCTGTTTTTTAGCTCGCTTAGAAGTGTTGTAACATGAGGAACTGTATTTAAAACGTGTTGTTTTAAGTTAAATGGAATATCTTCCTTAATGTATTTAACGAACTTTTTCCAAGCATCTAAAATTTGATTTGTATCATCGTCATATTTTGATTTAAGGGAGTCTGCAAATTTATCCATTTCATCAAGGGATTCCATAAGTTCCTTGATATCTTTTCGTCCCTTTAGTTCACGCTCTAGTATAGATGCTCCCATGAAAACCTACCCCCAGTTTATTCAGCTTATCCGATTTCTACCATTTCTAATACGCCTGCCTCTATAGGCGAAGGGGCACTTAGTGTATAGTAAATTTAAGATTTCTGTTATAAGAAAATATATACTTACGCAAGGCAAAAATATCAAGGAATTTACAAGTCGTAAATTCCTTGATTAAATTATAGTGCGAGATTTCTTCCACCAGTTTTTCTATTTGTATGATTTGCAAAATTATTCATTTTGTCAACAAGCTTTTGATTATTTGGTGTTTTTCTACTTTTTTTAGAAGTGAAATCGGGTGAATCATCCCAATTTTTCATTCTTCTTACTGGTCCATTGTGATGTACTATGTCTCTTGTAAGAGATTTTTTTGATTTGTAGATATCCCATTGTTCCATAATCTCTTTTTTATATTCTGGAAATCTTTTGGCTAAAGCATCTACAAGCTGTTTTCTGAGTTCTAAAGTTGTTAATTCGTTTGTTTTTTCGCCAGGTTTGTGAATAGGTTTTAAGAATTTAACCTTTTGTTTTTCACCACTTTTTGCAGTAACCCTTAGAGAGTCCTCTGTAAAATTAGGGTCACCTACTTTGCTTAAACCAATTGCTAAGGCATAGCGTAAGCCTTTTTCTATATTTTTTAGGAAGCAATTGCCAAGTTTTTGATCCCTTGACTGAACATTAACGGTATACTCTTCTTGTGCTTTTGCTGAGAAATTTTTGTATGCTCTTTGTGTCTGAACTGCTCTTTGAGGATAATGCAGACGTACATTATATGAATGCTTCTTTATAACGTCTATAGCATCTTGTTTTTTACATACGTATTCCTTGTAGGAGGTTCCTTTACCATCCATTTCAAACGGTCTTGCACCTAGGTTTACTAGGGTTATTGAATATTTATCTGGATCATTTGTTTTCTTTACAATTGCAGAAAAAGCATGACCAAATGAATAAATAGGAAGTATTAAGAATCTATTTTTTTCATTTAAAGAATCAAAGTTTAATGCATCAGGGCGTGAGAAAAATAGTCTGCTTTGTTCTACGGATTTTTCAAATTGTCCAATGGGGAAGTCTTTAGGTATTTGCCCCTTTTTCATGTTATCTAAAATTACATCCATGTATATATCTAAAACAGTTTCTTGCATTTCAACATCAAATGAGCGGTTGTTGTCTAAAGACAAAATTTGACCGGCAAAGCTTTGGATATCATGAGCGGCTAAGATTGTCTTTGAAATTTGGTCCTTGTACTTTGTAAAAATAGACATGTCCGTTGTATGATCTACAATCGGGCGAACAATGTATGGATTTTTTGTTTTTAGTGCCGTTTCCATTACTTCGCTATCAAATGAAGCAGGAGAACACCTTGGTATTATTTCATTAATTACGGGATCTTTCCTTGTATTTAAACTAAGCAACAAAGTTTCTTTATCAAAATGCCTATCTGGAGTTTTATTTGAAATCTTTTCTAAAATTTCTTGATCAAATGATTTAATAACAGTATGCAAAATACTCTTATCCATGTACCTAGGAGATGTCTTGTCTGCTATGATTTGTGTTATTGGAGAACTTTTGCTATTTAAGGCCTTTATTAATGTTGATTTATCGAAATTCTCCGAATTTGATTTTTCTGCTATGATTTTAGTAATCCATTTGCTTTTTGTGTCAATTGCAAGATGCAAAGTTTCCTTATTGATGTCTTTTTTTGGAATATGTAAGGCAATTAATCAAACCATTGGAACATTTTGAGTTCTGATTGCCTCATGTAGATCCTTTAAAACGAAATTGTTCATAAAATAGTGCCCCCCTCAAGTTTTGAGTTTCACATAAAATTCTTATGTACTATAGATGTTTGTAGAGTTTATTCTATAAAATACTTAGCGGATATTCAATACTTAAAGTTAAAATAAGTTTAAAATATTAGCAACTTGTTAAGTATAATTATTGCATGTTTTGATGTGAAACGTTTCATATACCCTATAACAAAAATATTTGATTGTCAATAAAAAAATGAAATAAATAATCATAAATATTTTTTGTTTTCTGGCCGATATATACAGTAAGAGAGGAAAAAGGAGGTTGATTTTTATGAGACTTGAAGGTTTTGGTGCTAGTGGTATGGATACTGACCAAGTAGTACAGTCACTTATGGAAGCAGAGAGAAAGCCACTTAGAAAAATTGAACAAGATAAACAATTGGTAGAATGGAAAATAGAGGAATATCGCGAAGTGATATCTGAGGTAAATGATTTTAGAAGTGAATTTTTTGATGTGTTAAATCAAGAGAATTATATGCTTTCGGATAGAGTTTTTAATTCTTTTACTACTGAATCTGAAGACTCTAGTGTGGTTACTATTAATGCTACATCAGATGCAATGTCTGGAAGTCATGAGGTAAACGTGGAGCAGCTTGCCACTCAAGCAAGGGCAACAAGTGGGGCTGGTATTTCTAAAAATGTTACGGGTTCTAATGCTGCGTCGTTTGATTTTTCTGAAGAAGGAGAAAGTTTTACTTTAATTTTAGATGGTGAAAGTAGAACAATTACTCTAGATGATAGTGTTGATAGTTTAGAAAAAGTACAAGAATCTATAGATGCTAGATTTGGAGAAGGAAAAGTTGAAGTTCAAGAAAATGATGGAAAAATAAGTTTCGCAGCTGAACAAGGAAGTGGTGTAAATAGGATAGATGTAAGGGATGCGACGGACGGAGGGGCATTAGAAACACTAGGGTTTGATGATGATTCTAATTATTCTAACAGACTAGGTCGCTTTGATACATTAAGTGAATTA
>CAZTHU010000031.1:0-11850 GCA_964613575.1 uncultured Eubacteriales bacterium
AGCCCTAATTCCACATGCTAGACAATAATTTTCTAAAATATCTATTTCTTCTTTTGAAATATCAGTAAGTGATGTTTTTAAATAGGAAAAAACCTTTTCGTAAGACCAATTGCCTGTTATTATCTCAAAAAGGCTCAAAACCATTCTAACCAATGGATGCGAAAGAACATCCTGCTTTTTATCTATAAAAAACGGAATCTCATGTGCCTTAAAAATAACACTTACTACCTTTTCATAAGCCTCAAGATTTCTACAAACAACCCCAATATCCTTGTACCTAAATCCTTTTTCCCTAATAAATCCCATAATCTCCTTAGCCACATTTTGAGCCTCTGAATATATATTAAGACAAGAATAAATCTTAACGCTATCACCTTTATCTTTAAGGGTTTTTGCTGGATATGCAAAATAATTTTTCTCAAGATGTGCTATCTGCGAGCTTTCTTTAAACCTAGGAGGTGTTTTACCGTCTATAAATACATGTTTTTCTACCTCAACGCCAGCCTCATTTGCAAGTTTTATAAGGTTTTTCGCAGTTTTCTTTACACTATAAAAAACATCTACTGCCTCCTCATTTTCATCAAAAATAGAATCGGTACAAAGCGTAATATTAACCCCTTTTGCCTTTTTAAGAAGTTCTTTTAAAACCTGCATTTCTTGTGGAGTAAAGCTTGAAAACTCATCAATCCAAAGTATACTAGACTCTAAAAGTTTTGATTTAGATAATCTTTTAGCCAACATAGTAACATCTTCATCACTATCTGTGTATTTAATCTTCACCTCATCTTCAAACTCTTTATATATAAATGCAAGCTCCTCTAACTTTTTTGAAAAATCAACCCCCTTAGAATATTTTAACAAATCATTAGGCGCGACATTATACCTTTTAAACTCTTTTATTAAAGTAGATATAGAATTAACAAAACCATTGTGCGCTACCATACCTTGGAAAACCTCTAGATTTTTTTTATTTTTTTGCAATATATTTGATATAATAACATTTTTCCCCGCCTGATGGATATGTGGAAAACTTAAGCCTCCCACCTCGCCAAAAACCCTATGCGCCATTCGTTTAAAGCTTAAAACTTCAGTCTCTAGAATACCTCCATTATCTAAAACCTTTATAAGGTTTCTTTCAGATTGAAGAGTAAACTGTTCAGGTACAATCAAAAACGTAGGCTCACATTGCCCACTTTTTAAAATATTTCCTATTTTATTTAAAACATAAAAACTTTTCCCAGTGCCTGCCCTACCATAAATAATCCTAAGTCCCATAAAAAATCCCCTATACTAATATTTGCTTTTGATTTAGTATAACATTTTAAATCAATCGGGTAAAGAAATTAAAAACAATACTGTTAGTAAGCGTTTTTTTCCAAATAACATTTTTAGTCTATTGTAGTAATCTTAAAAGAAATTTAATCTTTTAGCTGAGGTGATAAAATGAATAGCGAAATAAACAAAATAGTCGGAAAAAGAATCAAACAATATAGAAAAAAAGAAGGTTTAAGTCAGGAAGAATTAGCCTTTAAAGCCTCCCTACATACAACGTATATAGGACAATTAGAACGTGGAGAAAAAAATGCTACCCTAAAAAGTATAGAAAAAATATCATCTTCTCTAAAAATCCCATTAGAAGTGATATTTAAAGGAGTGCAAAAGGAATTCTCTAGCAATGAAGATCAAATTGCAAAAGAGGTTCTAACACTTATTCAAAAAATATCAAAAACCGATCTTGAGAATATAGATAAGATCATCCACTCTCTCCTTGAGATAAAAAAATAATCCCTCTCCCCTTGTCAACTTTTTTGTCGAAACTTGTATTTTATTGTTTACAATTCCACAAATAAATAATAATATATATTTAAGATTACTAACAGTAACGATTACTAAAGATGACTAAGGGGTGCGTTTTATGAAAAAATTCAAATTGTGGATTATAATGGTTTTAGGTATTTTATTAATTACAGCTTTAAGCTTTAATTATCTAGGGAATACACGTAAGGATACTTCTGATGAAAATGACTTTGAAAAAACTTTTAAAGAAGAAGAGCTTAAAGAGGAGGAACTTAAAGAAAAAGAACCTACGAAGGTTCCTATGTTCTTAGGGTCAAAAGATAATTTTGTAAAGGTTATTTCTAATTTGGATACAATGGAAAGAATTGATATTGTAAGAGGCACTAAAGTTAAGCGTATTGGTGATATTTTTGAAGTTCAAAAAAAGTTATCAAAAAACCAAAGCCTTGACGAAGATAACATAGAAGCATACAACAAAGAACATAATAACCAAATCAATACAGTCGAAAAAGACGCAAGCGATGAGATTGCAGATAAAGAACAAAATATCACCAAAACATTGGAGTTAGCTAAAATAGAATTTTCTGATGAATCTGGTAATATCACTAAAGCTTATATAGAACCAGAATACCTAGTTGAAACAAAGGAAGAAGCCGTTAAAGAAAATGTTATTTACGCCAGAACTCCAACCCACTTATATTCAAAAGATAAATCTAACCTTCTACACTTAATCGACAAAGGAACCCGACTAGAAGTTTTAGGTTTTACTGATTTAGATAGTTTAAGTGGCGAGGTGAAATGGTACAAAATAAACTTCCAACCTAATGACGAAAAGGGTTTTGTACGCGCTAAATATTTTGTCCAAAACGAAGAAAAGGCGCTAAAGGACTTTAACGAAAATGACATTTTAGACATCCATTCTATGCGTGGAAACAGATTTAACGCAGGAGCCGCTACCGAGCTTGATTTTTTCCCACGAAAAAAGGGTGATTTTGAAAATAATAAAATGCCAAAAGAAGTAAACGCTCTTTATATAAATAGTGGGTCTATTAATAATGCTGATGCTTACATCGATGTTGCACAGGGCACTAGAATAAACGCATTCGTTGTTGATATAAAGGATAACCAAACTCCTGCCTTCCCAGCAGATGCCATGAAACGCTATAGCCCTACAAACTACGAAATGGCAAAAAAACATTTTAATACTAGCAAACAATATGCAAACGAAATTAAAAAGCTCAAAGATGCTGGCTTTTATCTTATTGGTCGTATAACTGTTTTTAAAGATGAATACTATGTACGAGATCACCCTAATCATGCAATAACAAACACATCTACTAACAAACCTTATCTTCACAACAACACTTATTGGCCAAGTCCATTTATAAGAGATGTCTGGGAGTTTAATGTAGAACTTGCAAAGGAATCAGTAGAAAGGTTTGGATTTAATGAAATTCAGTTTGACTATATCCGCTTTCCTGATAGAACTTCAACCGCCGAAGCAAGCGGCATCATCGACTTTAAGAACGTGTATGAAGAGACAAAGTCGCAAGCTATTCAACGCTTTAGTATGTATGCAGTAGATGAATTACATGAGCTTGGTGTTTATGTTGCAGGCGATGTTTTTGGCGAAGCCGCACATGAATATGTAACACCATATGGACAATATTGGGCTGCTTTAAGTAATGTTTTTGATGTTATTTCACCTATGGCTTACCCCGATCACTTTTCACCTGGAGACTACGGCTTTGACTATCCATGGCTCTATCCATATGACCTTATACACCTTTGGTCAGGTTTAGCCATAAGGCGTCAAACAGAAAGCCCTACACCTGCAATTGTACGACCTTGGATTCAATCTCATGACTCAAGAAGAACGCCATCTAAAGCTTACGGTGCTACTGAAGTCTCAGAGCAACTAAGAGCCTACTATGACGCTGGAATAGGAAACGGCTATATGACATGGTTGTCATCATCTTCAATATCAGAATATATGTCTGAAAGAGACGCGTATAAACAGGAATATTAAACCTCTAAACCTATATTCACCTCAATATCTCCACCATTTTTCAAAAGATTATTTTTACTATTTTTTATTCATTTGTTCTAATGAATCCCTACACTTTAACCGATAGAAAGAGTAGGGATTTAAAATGAAGCTTAAAAGGAGCGAAAAAAGTTGAACTCAACGGTAAAGGTTTTTATTAAGATTTTTAAAAGATATTATAAAGTAAGTTCATTTATAAAGCTTAATTGCTTTATCCTTTTAGCTTATTTTTTTGTATCATTTTTACTTGATCCATATATTCTCAACCCACAAAACACGACTTACAATGCGTTTGAAGAATCAAACATCCTAAAAGATTCTAAAATTAACATAGCAATAACATCAGATTCATCAAAAATGATAGTTAACAATCTTGAAGTAAAGATTGAACCTGAAGGCTTAGCTTCCCCTGTATTTTTAAATAATGACATACTAATTCCCCCTTTTACCTTGGTAGACTTACTCGGAGGAAAAACTTCTTATAATAATGTTAGCGGAGAAGTTATAATAGAACTAGACAACAGGGAGATACGATACTATGTCAATAGCAGAAATGCTATTATAAACGGTGAAAACCGCGTATTACAAATCGGTCCTATTGCTACGGATAAAACAGTTCTAGTACCTATAACACCAATAGTTGAAAAGTATAACACAGTTCTTGATCCTCAAAGCAAAAGTATAACTATTAGCACAAATGAAATTCCCAATGGAATAAAAAACTTTAGGAATTTATTAAAAAACAGTCATAAATTAAATAATCTAGGAGAGATTCCTTCTACATTTGGTGTATTGACAGAAATTTTTTGAGAGATTAAAATCAACTAGTGAAATAAAATAAATATTTACTATATTAGTTGTAAATTCAATACATTAGGATAAGGAAAAGATAGCACTTTTTTAAATAAGTCAAAATTATATTGCTAGGTGGGTTAATCGTGCGCATGGATGAAAAAGGCAAAAACCTTATTAAACTTACATATTCATCATTTTGGATAGTTATATACATATCCATATTTATTTTAACGGGTTTTATAACTGCCTTAATAATGTTTATCTTTTCGTACCCTCATAATGGCTTTATTGATTTTTTCAGAAACCTAATTAGTAAAGATTTTGAAATATTTTTTGTTGAACACTCCGTTAACATCCAGCTCATTAGAATAATCCTCTCTTCTCTATGCTATGTAATTATCTTTAAACTGAAAAAAACAAATATAATAGATGTGTTTTACACAAAAAAAATAAGCTTACAAAAACTTTTACTTGCGCTGATAATTGGTGTGCTTATCCATTTTCTTGCTCAATTTGCATTTGCCGTTTTTTACAATACTCAAGAACCGTCATATGTAGAACATATCGAATCTTATGAAACACATATGGAAAGCTATCAGCCTTTCGAAAAGTCTGTTATTGGACTTGCAATTTTATTTATATTATTCCCCATCTTTGAAGAACTACTCTTTAGGGGGTTAATAGGACAAAAACTAAAACCACATTTTTCATTTAAAATATATATTTTTTTCCAAGCACTTATATTTTCTCTAATACATTCACATCCATTGCAAATAGTATACACATTTTTACTTGGAATTGTGCTTGGTTTAATTTATGAAAAACACAAAAATATTTTATCTCCCATACTACTACATATTGGTTTTAATTTGGCAAATGCAATCGTTATAATTTTGTGAAAAATTTTAAGGAGGAAGGTACATGTTTTATATCCTAGGAGGTGCGCTTAACCCTGTAAGACTTATAACAGGTCCTCTTCAAGCAATGCTTCGAGGTCTTATTGGTCCAGTACTAGATGCCCTTGCAGATCTTTTTGTCGCAATGGTCGAACCACTCGTAGTTGCTTTACTAACAGTTATAGCAGATTTAGCCCTTGTTATCGTAGCTGTTATTGCACGTGTAATAGTAAGCATCCTTGCAAGGCTCTTCATGGGGGCCCTATCACAGGTACTGATGGTAGTAAGTGCCTCTCCTGAGATGCTTCAAAACGACTTTGTTATTAGAGCCGCTGGTGCAATGCAAGTTATGGGAATCTCTATCGTAATAATCATAGCACTTTATTCTGGATTCAGATCTTTCTTCTCATATTTTGGATACGAAGCCGATGAACCTTGGAAGGTTATGGTGCGCGCTGGGGTTTCTCTATTTTTAGTTGCAGCATCTATTGACATTGCCGCATCTATGCTAAACTTCCTATCGGTTTCCGCAGGTATAATATATGAAATGTTTGGTATTTCAGACCCTACAGGCGATGTTAGTGTAGCAGCACTTGAGGATTTTTCAAGACAAATGGCAGGACCGGACTTTGACGCACTAGCCATGCCTGTTCATTTAATAGTTTTTATTCTTATTGTTATAAAAACCTTCATCCTTGTTATCCGTTATGCTGAGCGATTTGTTCAACTACTATTACTTACAATATTCTCCCCAATCGCCTATGCATTTACTGTAACAAAACAATCTGGCGAATACTTTAAAAGTTGGTTTAGAGTATACATCGGAGCATATTTAATTCAAATCATACAAGTTGCAGGCTTTGCGCTTTTATTAACTATAAATATTGAGCAAGTGCAAGGCTTTGAAATTCTAGGCCTAGGTCAGGCATTGTTGTCCCTCGGTTGCCTTGCTTTAATTGAAAACGCCGGGCAATTTGTAGAAGGTATCGTAGGTATGGGTGCATCGGCAGGATCAACCGGAGGCAGATATGATACGGGAACTGCTATAGCAAAAGGAACTGCAAAAGGAATTGTGACAAAAGGTGGGTCAATCCTTAAAAAAAGTTTCTACAAAGGGAAAAAATAAGAATAGGTAAATATGTACAAATATTAACAAAGGAGAATTTAAATGCAAAAAACACTAATACTTATATTTGCCATAGTATCAATATTTTATATAACTTCACAGCCTTCTCATTGTTTTATGACAGATGGGGGGCAATACAATTTTGGAATAAGTAGCGGACCTAGCACTGCATCCCTTGGTGATGCATTAATTTCAATTCCAGAAGATTCAAACCTCATGAAATTTAGCGCTCCTTCAACAAACTCAGCTAATAATACTGTTCAAGGTTATTTTAGTACAACTAACATGAAAAGTGCTTTTATAGAAGACAAAGAGATAACCGTGATACATACTTTTCTAGAAGTTGGCTATATAAAGAACACATCTTTTTATATAGCTGAGCTTTATGAAACAGCTGGCATCTCTCCAGATAACGAAGAAATTAGCTATACACTTTTAAATTTAGAAGATTCAGAAAATTCACACATACTAGTTATGAACGATCTTAAATCACAAGCAACAACATTTTTAGGTATTGTACCTGGCAGAAAAGGAGTTTTGCTCTTATCAACTAATCTTGATGAAAGTAATGGATTTCACAATAATCTTTCGTTTTTTAATAATCTAATGGAATCTGTAGAATTTAAAGCTAATAAAAAGTATAGCGATTTTAAAGAAAACGATATTGTTTATAAAAAAAACATTCCATATCTTTTAAAAGACTATAACCTATTAGAAACAGACCCCTCTTCTTTTGATGATACTTTTAATAGTCGGAGTTTAAACCTTTTTGAAAATACAAAAGAAAAAGAGCTGAAAAATGACACAGATGCAAGAAATACAGAATCTACAGATAAAAATTTACATACCTCTAGTAATGATAATGCAAATAATTCCAATTCTGGCACTTCTACTTTCCCCATGTGGGTAATACCACTTGGTTTAACTTTTTTTGTTTTTGGTACTGCAAAAAAAATTTTAAAGGAAATAAAGGCAGAAAATAAAAAAAAGCATGCTGACTAATTTTTACATATAATGGAGGTCTATCATGATAAAGTTTTTAAAAAAATTATTCAAAAAGGGCGTTACAAAGGAAGTTTTTTTGGTTGTAATATTACTAATGTTTTTCTTGACACTATTTTTAGTTAATTGGAGTTCCTCAAGAAGGTTTGACCAAATGGAAGCCCGCAACTCAAAAACACTCTTTGAAGAGAGTATTCTTGAAAGCTCCCCCCCTCTAGAACTTCCCGATAGCCAAGAACTCCTAGATGAAATAAGCCAAAGTAATGAAGAGCTTTTCGAGAAGAATTCTACAGCAAATGAGGATTTGAGCAACTTTTTAGCAAAAAACACCGGTAATAATGTAATTGCGGTTTTTTGGGCCGATTGGGATTATAATAGCATTAACTACCTAGACGAACTAAATGGATTATCTTCTAACCCAAACCTTGCAACAGTTGCTATAAGTCAAGGAGAAATAGAGGATTCGGTTCTCTCACATATAAATCAAAAAAATTATGACTTTAAAGTAATCGAAGACCCAATGTATCAAATTGAGCTCGGAGAAGATGTACTAGTTATACCCACTACAATCTTTCTAGACAAAAACCACAATATATTCAGCATGCAAGAAGGCGTCATGAGACAAAGAGAGTTAGAACAAAAGGTTATCGGGAGGTAAAAAATGTCTAAAACAAAAAACTTTTTCATACTTTTTTTAATCTCTCTCTTAATAATCCTCGCATTATTTATATCAGGTTACTCCAGCTCTTTATTTGAAAGCCTAAACCTTCCATATCTAGAAAAATATTTACACCAAAGCTATAATTCTAAAAACTTTGAGGGGTACAGTGTTACTCTTCTAATAGACCAACCCGTTCCAAACTCTAGAACAGTTATCACAAACGATCTAGATGCAGGTCATATGTTTTTAAGGCTTGCAAATCACGGTAAGAACGCATGGACTTCCTACATTGGCTTTCGTGCTAAAGACTTTAGTAAAGCCACCGACCTTACATCAATAGAACTACCTGGTGAAGTTTTATGGCAAACAGATGCCAAAAGCGATTGGAATATTGGAAAAACTTTCATTATAAATAAAGAACAAGCACGAACAATTATTGATTTTGCTAAGAAATGGGATGACACAAACGCCCCATATAATTTAATAACCAAAAACTGTGCAACATTTCCTATACAAGCACTAAAAAAAATCGGAATCACTGAAGATAAAACAGGGATACTCCAAAGACATTGGACTATCCCCACACTCATACAAGAAACAGTTATAAGGTTTTCATTTCTAAGCGAAGTAGAAAGTTTCTTTGGTTACTCACCTTCAGATGCTGGCGAAGATATTAAATCAACAAATGGTTGGTTTGTCAACAAATCTAGCTAGTTATCACCACTACTAAAGTAGTCCCTCACACCCTCAAAGATCGCCTCTGCAAGTTTTTGCTGATAAGCTTGTGAAATTATTTTTTTCTCTTCTTTTTCATTAGACAAAAACCCCCCCTCAACTATAGCCGTAGCAATCTGAGGGTTCTTTAATAAAATAATAGGTTCTTTTTTAACTAAGGCCTCTCTCTTATTCTCCGGATCTACAACTTCCCTTATTTTAGCTTGAATTGACTCCGCTAGCCTTTTACTTTCAGGGAAATCTGGTGGGTAAAAAGTTTGTGCTCCAAAATACTGTGTTTGCGGAAATTTATTCAGATGAATGCTTACAACAATGTCTGCTCCTGATTCATCAATAAGCTTTTTTCTAGCCTGTAGGTCTTGACTTCGCTTTTTTACAACATTAGTAGTTCCAGGTTCATACTTTAAGGCGTCATCCTTTCTTGTCATTATGACTTTATACCCAGAGGTTTCAAGCATATTCTTAAGATTATTTGCAATAATTAAATTTATATCCTTTTCTTTTGTCCCACTATAATCACTTACAGCTCCGGGATCTTCACCACCATGACCTGGATCCAAGACCACTGTTTTAATACCTTGAGTATTTGCTGCTTGGAAAAATGTCTCCGTCCTACTCCTTAAATCTACATAAGCAAGAACCGCCAACGAGAAAATAACAACCAATGAAACGATAAGCTTCCTTTTATGAATTACCATAATCATAACAAAACCCTCTTTTACATATTTAATCTTTAATTTATATTCATTAGTTAAGGAAAATATTTAAATTTATACTTTTTTGTGTTAAAATATAAAAAAAAGAGGAGGATTACACAATGGCTAATTTTTGTAAATGTGGTTCTATAATACTAAAAAACAAATGCACGAATAAAAACTGCGATATAAAACTAGAACCATCGCAATTTGAACCTGTAAAAAATGAAACTAACTCAAAAAAGAAATCACATAGTAAAAACCCTAGCAATCCCAATAAGACCTCTGCACCATCTAGTAAAAGAAAAAGTTCTAAGTGTGTAACTTACAAGCTAAGTGACTTTTTAGAAAAACAAAAAGAAGAAGAACAAAAATAAAAAGAACAATAATCAGCTTCCAATTTCTGAGTATTTTTTATAAACTTCTCTCTTATTAAGGTTATGGGTCTTAGCTACATTTTTTATTGCTTCATTTTTCCCCATACCCTCTTTTATAAGAAGGTCTATTTTTTTTGCTATATCCTCGTTTGAAAGTTCCTCGACCCCTCTTTTATTTATTCTAGCCCCTTCTAGCAAAATTACAACTTCACCCTTCACCTTAACACCCTCATATTTTTTAATGGAACCACTTAATTTATCTCGATAAAACTCTTCGTGAATTTTAGTTAGCTCTCTTGCAAGTACCACCTTTCTCTCCCCTAAATAATCATACAAATCTTTAAGTGTTCTTAGAAGTTTATGTGGTGCTTCATAGAAAATGATAGTTCTTTGCTCCTCCATCAAATCCTTTAAACGTTGACTTCTAATCGATTTATTTACAGACAAGAACCCCTCAAACAAAAAACTTTTTGTAGATAGACCCGATGCCACAAGCCCAGTAATAAAAGCGCATGCTCCTGGCAAAGGAATAATATTTATACCTTTTTTTATGCAAAGTTCAACCAATTCTTCACCTGGGTCTGATATTGCAGGAACACCAGCATCTGAAACTAGGGCAACACTTCTGCCTTGACTTAAAATATCAATAATGATCTCACCCTTTTTTTCTTTATTATGCTCAAAATAACTTATCATTTTACATTTTATATCCAAATGATTAAGAAGCTTCGCCGTTCGGCGTGTATCCTCGCATGCAATTAAGTCTACTTCTTTTAAAACATCTATAGCCCTTAATGTAATATCCCTTAAATTCCCTATCGGTGTAGGTACTATATATAAAGTCCCAAACAATCCTATCAATCCTTTCCATAGATAAGTTTTAACTCATCCGTATAATTGCCTTTATCATCATATACATACAAAGGTGGCAAAACTTTCAGTTCTCGCCCGCCCTTTTTTGTTCCACTCACCAAAACAATATTAGGTTTAGACGTAGCCCGGGGTTGAACAAGTCTTATATATTTAGGTTCTATCTCTAAGTTTCTCATAGAACACAAAATATCCGCTAACCTTTCTGGTTTGTGTACTAAAAAAAACTTTCCCCCTACCTTAAGAACCTTTGAAGCTAATACTAAAAAATCATCTAGCGTGCATAAAACCTCATGCCTTGAGATATCTTTTTTAAAGTTTATATTTCTTATTCCATCTTCAAATTTAAAATATGGAGGATTAGCCGTAACGACATCAAAAGAAGTTTTTTTAAAAAAATCTAAGTCTTTTACATCTACCTTTAATATCTCCAATCTTTCTTTTGCATTATTCAAGCTTACGCTTCTTTTTGCCATTTCTACAAGTTCATCTTGAATCTCAATTCCTACTATATTTTTTGCTGGCGTCTTTGCACAAAGCAAAAGCGGTATTATACCTGTTCCTGTTCCAATGTCTAAAACAATATCATTTTTCTTTATTTTGGCAAAATTAGCCAGTAAAACAGCATCCATTCCAAACCTAAATCCACTTTTTTTTTGAATTATTCTATACCCCTCACATTGCAAATCATCTATAGTTTCATCTTTGTTTATCAAAATAAACATCTCCTAAATTATTAAAATCTAATCAAAAGAGCCTTTCTAGAAGGCCCCTTTTAATTCTTTGCAATATTTTTTTTAAAAATCTACGCAAGAATTCTCGTGACTTTAGTCGTGAGATGAATTGCGC
>CAZTHU010000032.1:0-11799 GCA_964613575.1 uncultured Eubacteriales bacterium
ATGCAAAAAAGGCATCGTTGCTGGTGTTAGATTTGTTTATGGCAAAACCATAATTAACCCCTTTGATAAAACAAATAACATAAACAGCTATATCTCAAACAGAAATCACAATTACGAATCTGTACTTTTAAAAATCCTTTATAGTATGGGTTTTGAAGAATTCTCTTCAAGGTTATTGCTCAGCAATGAAGAAAAAATAGCTGAATTTATAGAAGATGATTTTTCAAAAATCCGAAATAATTTTGACTATTCAGTTGGCGAAAAATTTAAAAACTTAAAAATCTATCACTTAAAAAACTTTTCTTTTGACATCGAACTAAAAGACGGACAAACTCCTTCTGTGATATTTAACACAGAACTTCTAGATGAAGATTTAGCAGAACTATTAATTTCTATAAACAAGAAAAAACGCTTTCATTTTTCAAAGGATGGAAAGCTAATACCTATAAACAATGAAAATTATTACGCAATAGCATCAGTATTAACAAGCTTAGGCATAAAGCTAAAAGATATCCAAGATAGAAGCGTTCAAATCCCAGTTAACAAACTACCTTTTTTAAAATCATATGTTTATGAAAAGGGTATTGATAATCTACAAATTAATCCTGAACTCGAAAAAACAATCGATGAAATCACCGATCAAAATTCCGATATTAAACCACCAGAATCTGTAAATGCAACATTAAGAGACTACCAAATAACAGGCTTTAATTGGTTAAAAACTCTTTCTAAACACAATATTGGTGGTATCCTTGCAGACGATATGGGGCTTGGAAAAACCTTGCAAGTATTAGTTTTTATAAGTTATGAAAAAGAAAAAAATAATAAATTACCACCTTCAATAATAATAGCCCCCACATCTTTAATCTACAACTGGTATGATGAGGCTAATAAGTTTACACCAAACTTAAAAGTACTTGTTATAAGTGGCACAAGAAACGAACGTGCTAGCAAGATAGAATCCATTCAAGACTATGATACTGTAATAACATCATTTGGTCTATTAAAAAATGATATAGAACAGTATGAAGGTGCTACATTTGATTACTGTATTGTAGACGAGGCCCAAAACATAAAAAACCCACAAACCTTAAATGCCGATGCCGTAAAAAAGATCAATGCAAACTGTTGCTTTGCTCTAACCGGAACACCTGTAGAAAATAACCTAATAGAGCTTTGGTCTATTTTCGACTTTGTACTCCCAGGTCACCTTCCAAACTATAATAAATTTGTACAAACCTATGAAAGACAAACAAACAAAGAAACTAGCCACGAAAGAATTCAAAAGCTTTCTGAATACATTAGACCATTTGTTCTAAGAAGGCTAAAAAAAGACGTTTTAACAGAACTACCAGAAAAAATAGAAAGTGTTATCTCTACAAGAATGACAAAAGAACAATCAGACCTATACCATGCATTTTTAAATAAAGGAATTTCAGAGATAAAGAAACATATAAAAACTACTGGCTTTGAAAAAAATAGATTTGAGATACTCGCTCTTTTAACAAGATTAAGGCAAATTTGTGCGCATCCATCACTTTTCATCGACGACTATCCTGGTGGAAGTGGAAAATTAGAGCTTCTTTTTGATATATTAGAAAACTCATTAAGAAACGAGCATAGGGTTTTGGTTTTCTCACAATTTTCAACCATGCTAGATCTTATTAAGGGAGGACTTGAAGAACGAAGCGTACAATATCTTTCACTAGATGGTAAAACCCCATCTAGCGAAAGAACAGATATGTCAAAACGCTTTAACGAGGGAGAGGCAAGTGTATTTTTAATATCTCTAAAAGCTGGTGGAACTGGCTTAAACTTAACTGGAGCAGATGTTGTTATACATTTTGACCCTTGGTGGAACCCTGCGGTTGAAGATCAAGCATCAGATAGAGCATATAGAATAGGCCAAACTAGAGCTGTACAAATATTTAAGCTAATAACACATAACACAATAGAAGAAAAAATCTACAAGCTCCAGCAAAAGAAAAAAGACCTGATTCAATCTATAATAAAATCAGGCGAATTCTTCGAGGACACTCTAACCGAAGATGACATTCTAGAAATATTAGAAATAGAAGACTAAACAGCTTACCATTTATTTTTTATGTGAATATTTTCAATAGAAACATCCGCGTGCCTTGATGCTATATCTGCCATTTGAGCAACTTCTGCACTAGCTAGACTTTGAGCTTTAACAACCATATCTATAGACCCATCATCTGCAATCGCTACGAAAACGTCATCATACCCCTTTTCTTTCACAAGTGTTTCTATCTTATTTTGAGCATCCATTATCCATACAAACCTATCTAGTTTATCTGTTATATCCTCCTCTAAGCTTGATGTTATATCGTTACTTGATAACACATCTTTTATGCCAGTTTTAGCATTACTTTGTGTAATTTGCCTGTCTAATTTGGCCTTAGAGAAAAAATCAACCTCTTCAAACGAGCCACTTACATACTTACTTGAGCTATCTTCTAAAACATCTTTTGTCATTTCATTTTTCTGATTTTCATTCTCCTCAAAACTTACCTGCAGATAAAAAACCATTGCTAGCAATGCTATAAAACAACCTATTAAAAGTTTTTTTCGATGAATCATAAACACTAAAGACCCCCTCTTTTTATCCTAATTAATAGGATTTTATTCATGTTCATAGGAATTATTCATCTTTTTTTCTGCTATATTTGAAATCTTACTAATTAAATCTGGCGCCAAATCTATTATTTTATCAACTGATGTATTGGAATTAAGTCCCATTAGCTTAATCTCGCCCTGACCTACCACCATAAATGCCTCTGGCGTTATACTAATTCCTGCACCACTACCACCTGCAAACGGATACTGTTCTTGATTTTGCACATCATCTTTTTTTGACTTTGCACAATCAAAATAGCTCATATCATATTCACCACCACCTGCAGCAAAACCAAATGTAACCTTTGAAATTGGGATTACAACCATGCCATCAGCTGTAGTTACTGCTTCTCCAACAATCGTATTAACATCTACCATTTCTTTAATGTTTTGCATTACGGTAACCATTAAATCATTTATCGGATGATTCATAAACACGACCTCCTAAAAAATTAATTTTTCATTTAATTTTTCTTAACATCTTAATAATATCTACAATTTTAACTCTAAATATACACTTAAAAGATATCTTTATTATTTGTTTATCAAACTTTGGAGTAAGCCTTATTGCAATATTATGAACATTAAACAACATGTCTAAAAAAGGTGGTATCATTGAAAAAACGCCGCTTAAACCCCCATATACTAAAGCTGTGACTGCTGGGTTTTTAAAGCCTACGTCAGTTTTTAAAGATATTTTCTCGTATGTAATTTTTTTAGACAAAATAAGCCCCTTAACATGATTAGGATAATCACCACTTTTTTTAGAATACCTAAAAAGCCCTCCCGTTAGCTTTATATTCTTTTTAAACAAGACAAGAAAAACCCTATAGATAAGCCTTCCCTTAAAATATTTAGCAACCACACATATTCTAGTAGAACCCTCTAATATAAAAAAACTAATAAGAATTAATACCACAATAACAACAAAAAAAATAAGCCTCATAAAAAGCTCCTATAACAAACTTTAAGACCTATTTTGCTTAAATTTCCTAAAAATTATTCGCCTTTATTTGATTCCTCTAATATTTCATCCATTTCTAAAACTGGCAAATCAGCCTTAGACGAGAACCCAAACTGTCTATAAAACTCATCGGTAACATCAAAAGTACTTGGCCTGCCAGGTGTATCTAATTGACCCACCTCATCAACCAACCCTCTTTCTTGTAATTTTTTTAACGCACTATCACTATTTACACCTCTAATATCTTCAATCTTAGGCTTTGTAACAGGTCCATTATATGCAACAATTGATAGCGTCTCAAAAGCCGCTTGGGACAACCCCTGCTTTTGTTTTGGTTCGAAAGCCTCCTTTATATACTCGTAAGCCTCAGGCTTTGTACACATCTGAAAGCCTCCATCTATCTGTCTTATGAAAATACCCCTTGCTGAATTTTCATATTGATACATCATATTATTTACAATTTTTTTAGTAACAGATTTTTCTCTAGATATAACCTTTGCAATTGTATCTAAAGAAACTTTATTTCCTGATGCAAATAAAAGGGCTTCTATAATGCCCTCAATCTTTTTTACATCAATAACATTATCCATAAATGTCCCACCTTTTTACCCAATATTTTTCTCTTCTTCTTCTATATTTCCCATTGCCTCTACCTTATTAATGCTAATATCAGCAAAATTTCCATCTTGATAAATATCAATCTTCCTAGACTTAGCCAATTCTAATATAGCTAAAAACCCTGTAATTATCTCTAACCTAGTTTTATTTTTACCAAGAAATATTTCAGAAAATAAGGTTTTAGGCCTATTTATCAAAAAACTTACAACCTCTCTAATTTTACTTTTTAAAGACACCTTCTCATATTGGATAATCTTAACCATGTCCTTTTGAGATTTCTGATTCTTTTTAGCTTTATTCTTCTTTAACATAGCAGTATAAACACTTTTAAGAATGTTTGGCTCTATATCTAAAACATTTTGTTCAAAATCGAATTCTATGGCCTCTTTATCCTTAAATAAACATTGCTCCCAATGCGCTTGTCTTTCATGCAATTTAACCGAAAACTCTTTGTATTTTTTATAATGCAAAACCTTTAATAATAATTCTTCTTTTGGGTCTAGTACCCCATCCTCTTCTTGTTCCTTAACTTTTGAAGGAACAAGAAGCCTTGACTTAATATTTATAAGGGTAGCTGCTATAACCAAAAACTCACTAGCTATCTCCAAATCCAACTTTTGCATCTTCGATAAAAATTCTAGATATTGGTCTGCAATCTCTTCTATTTTCACATCATAAATATCAACCTTTTTCTTACCTATCAAATGATAAAGTAAATCTAAAGGCCCTTCAAAATTTTCTATCTTTATAGTATATTTTCCCTTAGTAACTGTATTCTCCATTTTTTCACTCTTTCTTTGTCTTCTTTTTCCTTTCCACTTTTTCTTTTTTCACCATCTCTATGCTTCTATATTTTAGGCCTTTTTAAAACAATCCTCCCAAATAAGTTATCGCAGGATAGATTAATAAAAAGATTTGAAAAATAGCAAAAACAATAGCAAACCCCATAGCCATTATCTTAATTGTGCGCATAGCCGTATCCAAATATTCTTGAGCCTGAATTTCAAAGTACTCTGAAGTATCTTCAAACATTATCTCATAATCACCTGTTTTTTCTGCATTTTTAACTCTAGCAATCACATCATTTTCAAAATATTCAAGCTTGTAAAAAGCTTCTGTTAAACTATCCCCATCATCTATTAAGTGAGCTGCCACAAAAGCTACTTCATGAATTTCCCTTCTCGATGCCATATTTCCTGCCATCTGCAAAGATACAGAAAGCGAAGTCCCCGATGAAACCAATATGGATAACCCCTTAAAAAAAAGAGATATTGAACTATTTTTCAAAAATTTCGAAAATGACGGAACTATCATAAATAGTTCGTGCAACACAGCAGCACATACTTTTGAAGTAAAGATAATTTGTGTTAGAGTAATCAACACTACTATCCCGATAATAGAATAAACCAAGTTATCCGTTAATATGTTAGACATTTCTATAACATTATTTATAAAAGAATTAAACTCTACCGAAGGCAATCCTTGCGTACCCGATAGACCACTAGATGCAGGTATCATCAAAACAAAATTTACAAAAGCCAGTAAAAAACAAACTATTATGGCATTCTTAGGTGTTCTTAGCATTTTTTTAAAACTACCTTGAATCTCCTTTTCTTTTTGTGCTTGTTTATTTATTTTATCTAGTTGCGACGATATGGTCCCAGACGTCTCTCCAACCTTAATCATAGAAACAAAAAATTCCGAGAAATGATCTGGGAATTTTGTTAGTGCATCTGCAAACCCATCTCCAGCAGAAACGCTATCACTAACCTTTTTCAAAGCATTCCCACATTTTCCAGGAAGGTGATTTGACACCTGTGATAAAGCAGTCTCTATAGGCACCCCTGTAACAATTAGCGATGACAAATTTTTTGTCATAATAATAATCTCATCATAATTTAATATATTAGAAAATATAGTTCCCTGCAAATCCCCCACCTCCATTTAAACTTAGGGTAACAAAAACACCCTTAAACATTATATCCTAATTCTCTGCTTTTTTCAAGCAAAAAAAAATGGCAGAAAATCACATCTTCCACCACTTCTTACTATTTAGCCAACACTTAACTCATATTTTAGTTTTGTAGCCTGTCCTCCTCGAATATGCCGCTCCAACTTATTTATCTGTAGAACTTGCCTTGCATCTTTAGCTAAATCCTTATTTATTAGTTCAAGCCTTTCTGTAACATCCTTATGAACCGTAGATTTGGACACTCCAAACTCTTTTGCTGTAGCACGAACCGTAGTCTTATTCTCTATGATATAGTGTGCAAGACAAATAGCCCTTTCTTCTATGTAGCTTCTCAAAGCATACATCCTCCTTATATTATAGGTTATTCAATCATATGAATAGGAGGAAAGCTTTAGAACAAAAAAAAGACTGCCATGCAATGACAGTCCCTATATAATCACCTACTAAAAACATTAAATACTCTTCTAAACAATTGAGTAAACCAATTACCAGTATCCTTATCGGGCTTTTCATCTTGCTTTTCATCAGTTACATCAGTTACATCATCATCAAGCTCTTTTTCTACTTTTTCGCCATTTATATCATCTTCGGATTTTCCCTCCACATTCTCACCGTCTACATCATCTCCAAATATTGCATCATCCTTATCTAAATCTTCATGTTCAACTTTTTTCTCCTCATCACCAATACTACCTAAAGGATCTCTAAACAGATCATCACCTTCTGCCGATTCACCTAGCTTTGCACCTAAAACATTTTCATCATCAGTAGAGTCTTGCATTAAATCACTTGTTACAAAATTTCTTACACCAGCTGCACGTTGTGCATCAACTTGCGTATTTTCCTCATCTTGAACAGAGTTTGTAGAATTAACACTAACCCTTCTCACTTCAACCTCCATAACGTCCCCACTTACCGACTTAATTTCTATTTCAACCCCAGAAGGGTTTGCATTATTCAAGTTTGAATTAGGTTTACTAAATCCGTCAAACAATGTCTGATTTCCAACATAGTATAAACTATTATTTGAAAAACTATTACTATCTAATGGACTATAGCCAAGTTCTTGTTTATCAGCCTCTTGCAGACTAACTAGCCTCTTATTCTTATCATCATTAAATACTGGCGATGCACTTGATTCGTCAATATGATAAATTGCAACCCCCCCCTCTTCTACATCACCTTTAAGCCCCTTATCAAAGCCTTGAAATTGTCTATTTTCAAGCAAAAAATACTCTGTAGAATTCTCAGGTTCACCAGCCTTAATCTTTAAAACATTGTAATTACCAGTTGCATGCGAGTTCAACTTATATGTTCCCTCTTCTACAACCGTCGGCTCTACAAATCCTAGCATATACTTAGACCAAGCATCCAAATGAACTGGCGAATCTCCAAATACTCCGCCTGACTTTGTGCCCCACATACCATCAGCCATCATACTAAACATTCCAAGTCCTGCAGTAGAACCTGTTGTATCATACAAATCAGGTAAACCCAAACTGTGACCGAGTTCATGAACTAAAGTTGCTAATGTCGCCTTTGTTTCACCATAGAACAACTCACCTACCTGAACATAACCACCACCTGCTAAATGATTTGCTACAGAAACACCATCGAGCTCAAGACCTGCAAACCCACTATAATGAGACCAAATACTTGGTGAGTTGTCAAACCCAACAATAGCATCATAACCTGCTATTACAGTTACTATATGGAGCTCATCTGTTTGTAAGTATCCATCACCATTTCTATCATATTGACTAAAATCTATATACTCAGATGCTTCCTTAAGAGCTTGTGCAACAATTATATAATTTGAATCATCAAATTGAGCACCTGGATTTGGATGAGGAAAATCTAAATTTACAGCTATTACTCCATCATTTTCTTGCCCATATGATTCCTGCGCTGGAACAAACTCAAGCCTTCCATTTGAAACCTCATCATAATATGAATTCACACTTGACTCATCACTTCCAAAAAACTTATTAGACCAAACATCTTGTGAATAATTTATTTGAGTATCCTCAAAATTTACCAATACAACTAATAAATCCTGCTGACTTTTTGGTTCTTTTATAGGAAGAAACCTAGACTGAATTGACTCAAATCTTTTTTCACCTGATATCCGACTCCAATCACCACGATTTAGCTCAGCTTCATCAGAGCTATTAAAAACACTGAGGTTTCCAGAATTTGAATGAAGAAAATTCGACATGTAGTTATGATTACTTTCCACGATTTTATTATCTTCATCAATAATAAAATTCCTATTCTCATCCCCAACCTGTCTCACATTAATCGTCTGTCCATCTTCTAAAGTAATTTCTTGATAATTTGGTGCAGCAGGACCTGCCTGCATAGCCGTAGAGCTAAAAATCCCAATACTAAAAACAAAGAATGCTACCGTAGCAACAACAACCAACCTCTTTTGATAAAACAAAGACATGATAACTTCCTCCCCTAAAAAAATTTACCTAAATCATTTGATTAAATTATTTATTATATGTATTTATTATGATTACTACCAATTCATTATAAACGCCACCTTTTTTTATGTCAATTAATTTTTTCAAAATTTTTGTTTCTTTACAAAATTTTAATTTTTCTCTTTCTTATAGGTATGCTTTAATATTTTCATTTTTTTCGTTAGACATTTTCATTTTCTTCTTTTTCGTAAAACTTTCAAAAACCTCTTGCTTTTTCAAGGCTCATGCTATATTATGTAATCACACTTTTCATGGTACGTCTTTTATGTTTTATTGTGATATAGTCAATATTAAATGGTTAGGGGGGATTAAGTTGAACTTAAAATCAATTTATAACTTTATTACAGACTGGCGCAGTTATGTGGATACATTAAAAATGTCCGCGGGTCTATTAAAGAGTGCTAGTAAAGTCCCCAAAGGCATTCGCACAACTAAACAAGTACTAGATTCATACAAAGCAAACCTTAAACATAAGGACGAATCCATATTACAAGATATCAATGATGGAAGGTCTATGTTAGCTGAGATAAAGGGAAACCTATTTGGTCTTAATCCAAATTACCCTAGAGAAAGTGACGGAAAAAACGCTTTAATGCTTGGACTAATTAATCATGATAAGCTTATTTCAAAACTCATACTTAAAAACCAAAACGACTTTAAAAATGAAAGATTACACCTTAATCTTCAAGATAAAAATGGCAACACTGCAATAATGCATGCTGTTAAAAACAATAACCAAGAAGGGGTTGATTTTTTAGTAAAATACCCTGAACTACTATATCAAAATATAAAACGTAATTATTTCGGCAATACAAATAAACTCCTTTTATCAGATTCAGCAGCAGAAAAAATCAAAGAAAAAATTAAACAAACTTGCTTTTTAGATCTAAACCACAAAGACAATGATGGTAAAACATTGCTTATGCAAGCATCTAGTTCTCCTCAAATGCTATCTAGCATTTTAAAGGGTGCTCATAAACACAACTGGAACATAGACTTTAATATAAAAGACAATAATGGCAAAACCTTCATCGATTATATTAAAGAAACCAAAGATACAAACATTATAAGGGTTTTAAAAGATAACGATATTGACGTTCCAAAAAGTGTAGAGGCAGAATGTAAAGAGTCGACTGTAAGCTATATAAAAAACAAAGCAAAAGAACTCTACGACTATTACTATAAACCATATGAAGACCTAAATAAAAAGGACGAGTTCTGCAACGAACAAAGCTACTTTAAGGAAAAATATGACCAATTAAACACTCTTGCTAATAGATTTTTAAGTATTTACAAGATCGTAAGAGATAAAGATGAACTATTTATGGATAGTTTCGAAAAAGGTACCTTAGATAGGATGATATACATCAACTTAGTAGATATAAATACTAAGAGAGAATCTGATGGAAAAAATGCACTTATGATCGCAATAGACCTAAAGGATTATGATAAAATGCGTTGGATAATGAAGTCTTCGTCTCCTGGAAATAACGAACTAGACTTAAATCTTACCGACAATAACGGAAACACCGCCCTAATGCTTGCTAGTAAAAACGGTTATAATCATGGTATATCAAAGATCATGGACTATAAACTTTGGGTATTAAAACACCTATGCAGAAAATTTGAATCAATAAAGGGTTTAGAAAAAGAACTAACGCAAAATAAACTAGAGATGATACGAGAAGAAATACAATCATTTATAAATATCAAAAACAAGGATGGAAAAACCGCCATGGATCTTGCTATAGAATCGAAAAACTGTAGCAGTGCAAACCTTATAAAGGCAAAAGCCTTAGAACTAGGGTTAGACTTAAATTTAGCAAATAAGGATATAAGCGGTGAAACCCTAACAACCTCTATAGCAAAAAAAGATGACACAAAAATGCTCTCATCAGTACTTAAATACACTACCGATAAAAGCTTCTTAAACACAATAAACGAAGATGGAAAATCACCTCTTCAAATAGCTATAGAAAATGATAATTACTACATGGTAAGTACTTTACTTACTAATGGTGCAAAAGCACATATTTGTAACAAGGACGGTCAAAACATGATGGATGTTGCTTTAAAATCTAAAGCTGATATTAAAATTCGCAAGCTCCTAAAATCTGAGGGTGTACGTTCTTCTAAGAATATTACTCCTAAAAACAGTTACAAAGAACTTCTTAATAGACTTGAACCTAAGTGCAAAAACAAAGCTAAACCAAGTATTAACAAGTCATTAACATGATTTACTTTGTATCAATCTTAATTTTTCTTTACGGGAGTATTGTTTTATCTGATACTCCCTTTTTTGAGCCTGTTTTTTTTCGTCAAACTCCTCAAAATACACTAATTTAACAGGAAGTCTTACAGCAGTATACTTTGATGCAATACCTTCATTATGCACTTGTATTCGCTTATCTAAATTATTTGTCCACCCAGTATAGAGTGTTTTATCATTACATTCTAAAATATACACCCAATTCATAAAAACTACGGCTATAGGCTTTTTATTTTAATCAAAAAAAGGTTCATTAAAGCCTCACCTTCAGCCTTACTCCTTTCCCATTTCAACTATAATTATTCTAAACTCAACCATCTAAATCTGGAGTAAGCATCTTCTCAAGCTTTGTAAGAGCATTTGGATCCTGGCCATCAATCACAGTAGATTTACCTTCACTAGTAATCTCATCTACAGGATCCTGCAAATCTTCTTCATCATCTTTTTCTTCATCTTCTTTTTCTTCATCTTCTTTTTGTTCCCCATTATCTTTTTGCTCAAGCTCCTCATAATGATAATATGCTCTAGTTGGTCTAGGATCATTATCACACCCCGAAATTAAAGCCATCACAAGCAATATAGAAAATACAAAAGTTAACTTTTTTAATATCATAACACATCACTCCTTAATTTCTTGTTATAATCTCTATCGGCACATCCCCAAAATCACTTTAGCACAATACACAAGAACAGACAAGGGGACATTCCAAAACAAGACAGGGGGACGTTTCGAGTGTCTTATTTTACGACACACTACTCCCCCAACTTCTTTGCACATCTTTAAAATCCAATTATTTTTTTCCATCAATAATTCTAACTTTAGAAGCAGAATAATCAATCAAAAAAC
>CAZTHU010000033.1:0-11655 GCA_964613575.1 uncultured Eubacteriales bacterium
GATACTTTGATACATGTTTTGGGAAATAGTGTGTCGGGTGTTAATATTTCTTCTCCTAGAATGCAAACGAGGTATGAGCCTAACTATTATGAAACTACAATAGGTTTTAACTCTTCTTTGAAATATGAAGAACTTATGGATTTTATAGAATTTATTGAAGGTGGAATTAAATCTGTTAGAATAACAGACTTAAGGGTTTTGCCTGAACCTTTTTCTTCCGACCAAAGGGAAGCTTTAGGAGTTAGAAATCCATCAATTTATAGAGATGACTGGGATTTAAATGTTACAATTGGTCTTACAATGTATTCTCTTGACGAAGAATCATCAGAGACGTTTTATGAAGTAAGTAGAAATAAACTTGAGAGATTTGGATATTTTGATGGGATATCTTTTGTTATTCCAGATGAATTATTTCCAGACTCCGATTCTACAACTATAGGCTTTGGAGGTTCGCAAGAACCTCCAACAGCATCAAGACTGAGAGATAGAAGAAATATTTCAATTTCAATGGGAAGTGCTTTAGCTGGTACGGGAAATTTTTCTGTAAGTGGTTTAAGACCTGATAGTGGAGAACTTATTAGATATAGAACAAGAGATGCTCAAGACATTGTATTACGAGTAGATAGAAATCTTTATAATGTTGAGGTTAGAGATGGTAATCAAGAAGTTCAAAGTTTTTCTGGAGCTGTTACTGGGAGTGATTTATCTTTAAGTATTCGAGAGGTAGCACCGGATATTCCAGAGAATGAAAATCTAGCTATTAATCTAACCATTGTTAATGAATCAGATTATAATATTTTGATTAGAGAGAACAGCGAAAATGATAGAGTAAGAATATATGATAGAAATAACAACTTAGTTGTTTCAAGAAGCCAGACTGATAAAATATTCATGAGATAGGTGATCAGATGAGAACAAAGGTTAAAGAAAATGGATTTACAATGATTGAAGTAATCGTTTCAATTGCACTTTTAGCGGTTATAACAGTTCCGGTAATGATGTTGTTTTCTGGAGCACTGGGTCTTTTACTTGATTCTAGTAAGACTATCGAGTTAAACTCAATATCTCGTCAAATAAAGGTTGATGTTTACAATGCTTATAGAGAAAACACTCAGCTTTATACGTATGATGATTATGAGGACTTCGACCCAGAGGATGACGTGGATGATCCTCCTACTGCGGGTGCGATAGGGGAAAATTTTGGTGTGTTGGTTTATGATACGGGTATTATTCATCCGGAATATAAATACAATATTATTCGAATACCTGATCAAAACGGCGATGTATGGGATGATATTTTTCTTGATGAGGGTCAATCGCTTGATGATTTTTATGATTCCGGTAGTATGCAAGATAGAAGTGAAGAGGTTGAAGATGGTGAAATTGTAAGAGTGTTTTTTATGAATGTTCCTATAAAGGCAAATGAGTTTTTAAAAATCGATCCTGATGATGAAATATCTGATATTTTTGAAGAGGGTGTTGATGATATAAGGGAAGTAAAATGTATGGTAGAGGTAATAAAGGTTGATTTAGATTAAATGAAATACATGTGGAGGATTGAATATGAAATCAAGGATTTGTTTTTTGAAAAAGTATAAGTCCATAAAATCTATAGATGATAAACGCGGAAGTATGATGGCTATGGTTGTTGTATCTGTTGCAGCGCTCATAATATTAGCATCGATGTTTATAGTTTCGGCCTTTTATAATTATAGGCTAGGAAGAACTATTGCATACTCAGAATTAGGGTATTCAGGCGCGGAGGCTGCTGCTGAAAGATGGTATGGAACGATAAGAGATATTCTAACGCATGAAGATGGAAGATATATTGGGATAGACTTTCCTATGGAATATGGGAAGGAAGAGGAGTATGTGCTTAGTGTCTTAGAAAGAATTAGGGTTTATGGAGAAGGCGTGGATAATGATGATGAGTTAAAAGAGGATTATCATAAAAAGCTAGATGCACCTGAAGATGAAGATCTTGTCGACTTAATAATTGACAGTTTTGAGCCAAAGATTAGGGTGATAGGAGAACATGAAAGAATAATAAATGTTGAGTTTGGTCGTTTTGAGGTTTATGATGCTCAGCGGGTTGTTTCTACGCCTGAGCAGGCAGAAGAATGGGGACTTAGCGAGAGTATGCAGGTAGTTAAGGCGAAGGTTGGATTTGTTTTAGTCTCGCAGGTTGAGGGTTCTCCCGGTAGCATCTTAAGTGATTCTAATAGAGTGTTTGTTCAAAAAGAAATTCTTGTACCTTATTATGAACAAATACAGGCGCTAGGGCCATTTTATTCTATTGGTGATGTTGTGGCTATAGGTGAAGGAGATGAAGAACATGATGAAAATGATGAGATAGATATTTATGGTGATATATATTCATTTGGAACATTTCCAGATAAGATAAGTGTTCCAGAACAGTGGGCTTATGGTGGTGTTATGGCAAGCCAAGGGGCTAGGTTAAATGTTATGGGAAGTGTTTTAACTAGATCGTTTTTAAGAGCTGGTGATTATGATGAGGATGATGATTCTAGAATTACAGTAGAAAGAGATGTAATGGCACAATGTATTCAGTCTTTTTCAAGAGGAAGTAGGATGTATATTTATGGGAATGCATATACTATTGATGACCTAGAAATAAATGCTGAAGAATCTGTAATTGCAATAAACGGAAACTATATAGGCTTGGAACCAGGATATGAGGCTAATTTCCATGATCAAGCCAGTTCAATATTAAATAGTGGTGCTTTACATGAAAGATATACAAACCCTACTGAGTCTAGGATTATAATAAATGGAGATATTTTAGTACCTGGTGTTTCATTTAGGATTAACTCAATGGGTCAAGTTGAAGAACATGGAGAGGAAGATGGAGCAATTGAGTCGGTTGGCTTAGTATTTCCAGATCATGAAGAAGTTGATGAACCTGATCCTGATTTTATAATAGGTGATGGAGGAATACCTTCATACAGATTTAGTCAAATGTTTCCTCCAGATAACCATATTTATAATTCTTATATCGACTTTTTGAAAAACGAACATCCTTCGGAAACCTTTACATTTAATCATTTAGGTTATCCAACTATAATACAGGCTTGGGATAGTATACAGAGGAGTTCTCATACTGATTTAAATGACTGGAAAGATGAGCTAAATGACTGGGAAAATGAAATTGAGCAAGTTATAGTTGAAAGTGCAGATGATGAGAATACATATGGAAATCTAGGGAATACGTGGCACAGTCTTGACAATGTAGATGATTATGGTTTTAGGCTCAGAACAGTTGAAGAAATTTCAGGGCTTGTAGTTGGTATGGTGGGGTCAAATAATTCATTATATTGGGATGATAATTTAACTATATCTGGATCTCCAGATAGTGGTAAAAACCAGTTTGAATTGACTGAATTAAGTGATAATTTAGAAGAAGGCTTTAGAATATCTGGGTTTATGCCTTCAGAGATACAAAAAGCTTTTGATAGTGATCGTATGAATAATTGGGTGAAAAATGGAAGTGATTTAAGAGAGTTTGATTTTAATCAAGAGATTTCAAAAGAGGCTTTATATGAAGGTGACTCGAACGATCAGGCAAATGCTATAGGGGGGAGCGCGAGCATAGAAGAAAGCCTAGAACTTTTTTGGGATGGGTTTTGGAGACCGATGGATGCAAGTGATTGGGATAGTTATATGTATTGGGCAATAGGTGAAGAAGGTGAAGATAGCTCTCAACTTTTTGCTCCAGATGATAATGAAGAGTTGTACAGAGAATTGCTTTTGGATCATGAAGATAAAATCAATGAGCTTGATCCTGACGAGCACTTAGAGGTTTCGAGAAGAGGTGTATTGCTAAGTTTGATAGAAAAAAGGTTGAACAAAATAGCATCAAGAAGCTTTCCTAGTACTGCGGCGGCAATAGATGCAGGTGATATACCTTGGGATACGGATGTTAATGATGACTTAGAGCATGTCTTTAGAAAAATAAGAAGCGTAGATAGAGCTGGTTCTGGAGTTGTATTATATAATGAGGAGGGTGGACAAATTGGAAAGCGTAGAATAAACAACATACCAGCTTTTGATAGTATTGATGTTGATGATTCAGGAGCTAGTGGTCCTTATTATTTAATTGCTAATGAAGACCCAAATCTAGATATTGTTATAAAAAATGGGGATGAGTTTAGAGGAATTATAGTTACAAGGGGAAGGGTTATTATAGGTAGAGGTGGAACTGTTTATGGAACAATTTTTGCTACAGGTAGAAATGGAAATGGAGAAGGGGTTTTAGATCAGGATGGCTCTTCCAATAATTTAAATGCAATTAGTATTGATTCTTATAGTTTAGAAGATTTAAATGAAGGTGATTTTGCAGGGATAGTGTTAGATTTAAATAGGGGCTCAGGCGACCCGCCCGTAATAGATTTTTATTTAGGTAATCGTGATGAAAAATTTGACTCAGTTATAGGTCCACAAAGAGGAAGGATACAGTTGTTGGAAAAATTTAGAGATCCAGATCCAGATTTAGACTTGCATCCTGTGGATCTTTACCAGATATTCTAAAAAAAATAATTTGAGGTGAGGTTATGAAAATGAAGACGATTTTATATGTTTTATTAGTATGTGTTACAGCTCTTACTTTGGTGGCATGTGGCTCGAATGATGAGCAAAACGATCAAGGTAGTCAGGCAGAACAAGAGGCTTTAAAAGACCAAACTTATGTAATTGATGCGGGGGTTGAACAAGAGGCTCAAAATTTGATTGAGCAGTTTTATGAAGAGGTTTTTTCAGAACTTAGTATGCAAGACTTATATTGGGCTGCTGATGGAAGAGAAATTTTAGAACCTCTTAGAGGTATGATGTTGAAAGATGTAGTAGAAAAATGGGACGGTTCAAGGGAGCTTCCTATTCATTATCCACGATTTGTGCAAATTCACGGGCTTATCATGTATGATTATGACTTTTTGACAAATGAAGAAGGACAGCCTAGGATAACAACAAGGTTTTATGAAAGAAATCAAGAGGGTGATAAATTTTCATTTTTAACTAAGGTTGAGCTTAAGGCATATGTTCTCCCAAAAGATACCTTTGAGGAGTATTACTCAGATAGGTCGGAATACTTTGGTATGGTTCGAGATATTCCAGAAGAAGACGAAGAATTTATAAAGATTAAGGCAAGATACGATGTTTCTGTGTCTTTAGAAGATGGTGTGCCTAAGATTGTTTCTGCGTTAGAGTCAACATCAAATAGAAATAAATGGGTTAGGCATCCATTAAACAATGATTTTGTAGAAAGACTTCCGTTTCATGATTTAGATACACTTGAAAATAATCAAGAGTATCTAGAAGAAACTGCCCTTATTAGGGAGTTTATGGAAAATATGTTTAGCAATATTGATAGGCCAACAAATAGCATTATAAACTTTGAGTGGGATAGGGGTGCTCAAGACTTAGAGGCATATTTATTAGATAGGGGATTACTTACTAGAGAAAGTGGAGAGATGTATTTTTATGATATGTTTGAAGAAAGCGAAGATGATTCTAAAAGTTATAAAGCTAGGTTAAATAAGGATGTGTTCCCTATAAAGCCAGGAATGCAGAGGATAAACTCGGTAGATATTAACTTTAATCAGTTTCCGAGCTATACAAGTGCGCATAGAAGTTATAGGGTTAAGGTTAATGCATGGGGTGAGACTATAAAGGGAGCTTTAGATGGTGCTAGGGAATATGAGTATGAGTATAAGGTTATATTAGATAGACAAGATGAGGAAATTTTTATTGACGAGATTAGGTTAAATGCATATAAGATGGTAAGGTAAGTAGAGAACATATTTTAGCTTGCTAAAATACTGTGAATCACTTACTCACTTTTATGAAATAAAAGGGAGTTTCCAATTTGACTGACTCAAAGACTGTGAATCATTTATGCATGCGAGTAAGGAACAGAAGTATTATTGCTCGGAACATATTTTAGCTTGCTAAAATACTGTGAATCACTTACTCACTTTTATGAAATAAAAGGGAGTTTCCAATTTGACTGACTCAAAGACTGTGAATCATTTATGCATGCGAGTAAGTAACAGAAGTATTACTTTTCGTTAAACCTAAAATCTTTTTCTAGCAATAATGAACATGGTGTGTTATACTTTGTAAGACTTGATTGTGAGAGGGGAATGTGATGCGAATCCTAATGTTATCTTGGGAATATCCCCCACGAATTGTGGGGGGAATATCAAGGGTGGTTTATGACTTATCTCATGGTATAGCAAAAAAGGGTCATGAGGTTCATGTGATTACCTGCTGGGAGACTGGGAATAAAGAGTATGAAGAGGTTGGCAATGTATTTGTTCATAGGGTTCAAACCTGTGGAGTTAATACTGTGAATTTTGTTGATTGGGTACTTCAGTTAAATTTTTCCATGGTTGAATGTGCCACTAGGCTTGTAAATAATATAGGGGATTTTGATGTGGTTCATGCGCATGATTGGTTGGTAGCCTTTTGTTCTAAAACGATAAAGGGAGCTTTTGGGATACCAATAGTTTCTACCATACATGCAACTGAACATGGAAGAAATTGGGGTATTCATAATGAAGTACAAAGGTATATAAATAATGTGGAACAGTGGTTTGTGGACGAGTCTGATCAAGTAATTGTTAATAGTGGATACATGAAGGAAGAGGTTAAGGAAATATTTTCGATAAAAAACGAAAATTTGAGCGTTATCCCAAATGGGATAGATGTAGATAAGTTTAAAAATGTTGATAGAGATGTTGAGTTTAGAAAGCAATATGCCCTTGATGATGAAAAAATTATATTTTTCGTGGGAAGGATAGTTAGCGAAAAAGGAATACATGTCCTCATAGATTCTGTTCCAAAGATTCTAGAAGCTTATCCTGAAACAAAATTTGTAATAGTTGGAAAAGGCCCCCAACTTGACTTTTTAAGATGGAAGGTGGAAAGTTTGGGTATAGCTGAAAAGATTATTTTTACGGGATATGTAAAAGATGAGGATTTAGCAAAATTATATAAATGTGTTGATGTTGCGGTTTTTCCAAGTTTATATGAACCTTTTGGTATCGTTGCTTTAGAGGGAATGGTTGCTGGTCTTCCAGTTGTCGTAACGGATGTTGGAGGTTTAAGTGATATTGTTGAGCATGAAGTAGACGGCATGAAGGCGTATACTGATAATGCAAATTCTTTGGCGGATTGTATTATAAAGCTCTTGTTAAACGAGGAACAGGCCCAAAATATAAAAAGAAATGCTCTAGAAAAAGTTGAGCGACTTTACAACTGGAGCAAAATAACTGAGCTTACAATGGATGTCTATTTAAGAGTAAGTAATGGTTGAACAGTAGTTAAGCAATGGTTAAATAATGGTTGAATAATAGTTGAACAGTAGTAAAAAATGGTTTTTGTTTTTCCTAACCAACTAACCAACTGTCCAACTGTCCAACTGTCCAACTAACCAATTAACCAACTAACCAACTAACCAACTGTCCAACTAACAAACCAATTATAAAAGAAAGGTGGCTTTTTAGTGACAAAGAATAAAAAAAAGTTAAAAGTTATACCGTTAGGGGGTCTTGGGGAAATTGGCAAGAACGTAACGGCATTTGAGTATGCAGATGACATACTTATAGTAGATTGTGGTCTTGCGTTTCCAGAGGAGGAAATGCTCGGAATAGATTTGGTTATACCAGATTTGACATATCTTATTAAAAATAAAAAAAAGATTAAGGGTGTTGTTATAACGCACGGCCATGAGGATCATATTGGAGGAATTCCATACCTTCTAAAAGCTATGAATGTACCTATATATGGCTCAAAGCTTTCGCTGGGACTTATTAAGAATAAGTTTGAGGAGCATGGCTTAAATGGTTCGATTGAGCTAAATATTGTAAAAGATGGAGATAAGATAAAACTAGGTAAGTTTGAAGTAGAGTTCATAAGATCAAATCATAGTATAGCAGATTCAATGGCGTTAGCGATACATACTCCTTTGGGGGTGATAGTTCATACCTCAGATTTTAAGATAGACTATACACCTATTCAGGGTGAGCCTATAAATTTAGCAAGGTTTGCTGAGCTTGGTCAAAAGGGTGTTTTGCTTTTGATGGCGGATAGTACAAATGCTGAGCGTGAGGGCTATACAATGTCTGAAAGGACTGTTGGTCAAGCTTTTGAAGAAATATTCCTAAAAGCTAAGGGGCGTATTCTTGTTGCTACTTTTGCCTCTAATGTTCACAGGGTTCAGCAGATTATAGATTCTGCTATAAAGTTCAAGCGTAAGGTTGCTATTTGTGGTAGAAGCATGGTAAATGTTGTAAATGTAGCTAGGGAACTTGGTTATTTAGATGTGCCAGATGGAATTATTGTAGATATTGAGACCATAGATAAATATAGGGATGATCAGATTACAATTATAACTACAGGAAGTCAAGGTGAGCCTATGAGTGCACTTTCGAGGATGGCATCATCTGAACATAGGCAGGTGGATATTAGACTAGGAGATCTTGTTATTATTTCAGCCACGCCAATTCCTGGAAATGAGAAACTTGTATCTAAAGTTATAAATGATTTATTTAAGAAGGGTGCAGATGTAATTTACGAGTATTTAGCTGATATTCATGTGTCGGGACATGCTTGCAAGGAAGAACTTAAAATTATGCATTCTTTGGTAAAACCTAAGTATTTTATGCCAGTACATGGTGAATTTAAACACTTAAAACAGCATGCTATGCTAGCCCAAGGTTTAGGAATGTCAAACAAGAATATATTTGTATCTGAGATAGGAAAAGTGCTTGAGATTTCGGCTGATTCTGCAGCACTTAACGGAACAGTACCCTCAGGTCATGTTTTGGTAGATGGATTAGGTGTGGGTGATGTTGGAAATGTTGTGCTTAGAGATAGGAGAATTTTATCTCAAGATGGTATTATAATAGTTGTGTTTACCCTTGATGGTGCAACAGGGCGATTGGTATCTGGTCCTGATTTAGTCTCTAGAGGTTTTGTTTATGTAAGAGAGTCTGAAAATTTAATGGAAGAGATTAAAGTAGTTGCTAGAGAAGCTTTGTTAGAGTTAGAAGAAAGGGAAAAATCCGACTGGGCAACAAAAAAGAATGTTGTTAAAGATAAACTTAGAGATTACTTGTATCAAAAAACTAGAAGAAGGCCTATGATACTTCCAATAATTATGGAGGTATAATAAGGCTTTACATAAGCGCGGCTAGATGGTATAATGTTGCTGTTCACTGGAAGGTTGATAACTGGAAATCAGAAAAACGACATTACGTTAAATTTTAGTAGAACAGTAATGGTATGATGGGTCGAAAGTTTTTATTGTTTTTTTTAGGGGGAGTAAAAATGAATAGGAATGCTTTGTTAAAGAGAGATATAGTAGACAATTTAGATAGGTGTATAAATATTAGTTATAAGCTTGGTAGGTTTAAAAAATTACCATTAGAGGCTGATTATGTAAAAAACAAGCAAGAAGAGATTCAAAAATATATAGATAGTTCAACAAAAGAGGTCGCTGTCCTTTTAGATGTTATAAAGGATCAAAAGGATGAGTTTTTAAAGACAGCTAATAATATTGATAAAGAAGGTTTAAAGATAGACATATACAATATAAGAGATATTTGGACAAAGATTTTAAAACCTAATGACTTAAAAAGGGATGAGCCTATAGAGTTCAATGTTTTAAGTAAGGTTTTAAATGAAAAGAATCATGAGGTAAATGCTCGTATTCTAAAGTCTAATAATTCGGTTTATTCTAATTTAGATGAGGGTCTAAAGCAAGATATTAAGGCAAAGGATACCATCGATAACGTAGTTGAAGATAAACCAGGTAAAGGGTTAATAAAAGGATTTGGACAAGGTTTATTCAGGCTAGCTAGAGCTTATTGGGATATTAATGTATTCTTTTTTAATCTTATTTATATGCCCTTTTTAACGGCTGTAAAGGATGTTTTAATAGGTGATACACAGGTGCAAGAAAAGCCTGAAGAACAAAAGAAATTTAGAGGTGATGATGACTTTTTCTATCCACATAGGGATAACGAATATGAATGTCATATAAATCCTCCATCTTAAGTAGGGGGGATTTGATTGGATCAAAATAGGACTCCACTTTTTGATGCGGTTAAAAATTACATAGACCAAAATGTAAAACCATTTCATGTGCCAGGTCATAAACAAGGATTAGGAATTTCAGAGTTACGCGAGTATATTGGGAATAAGGTTCTTGAGATGGATGTTAACGGGATGGAGGATTTGGATTTTGCGAATAATCCTACGGGTGTTATTTGGGAGAGTGAAAAGCTACTTGCGGATGCATTTGGAGCAAGCTATGCACATTTTTTGGTAAATGGAACAACATCTGGGGTACAAACTATGATTATGAGTGCTTGTCAGCCGGGTGATAAGATCATAATACCCAGAAATGCACATAAATCAACCATAGGTGCTATTATTTTAAGTGGTGCTGTGCCTGTGTATGTTCAGCCAGAATTCAATGAAAAACTTGGAATTGCAATGGGTGTAAGTGTGGATAACTTGCAAAAGACAATAAATAAGCATCCACATGCAAAGGCTGTGTTTCTTATAAACCCAACTTATTACGGTGTTGCGTCTGATTTAAAATCCTTGGTAAAATTAGCACATGACCATGATATGGCAGTTTTAGTAGATGAGGCACATGGTGCTCATATGTCATTTCACGAAAATTTCCCTATAACAGCTATGCAAGCAGGGGCGGATATGAGTGCAGCAAGCACGCATAAAACAGCTGGCTCTATGACTCAAAGTGCAGTTTTACTACTTAAAAGTAAAATAATTGCACCTGAAAGGGTTAAAGCAGTTTTAGATCTTAGTTTTACAACAAGTGCATCATATGTTTTGATGTGCTCGATAGATGTTGCTAGAAAGCAGTTAGCTATAAGTGGTCAAAAAATATATGATGATGTTTTAGGTTTTGTAAGGGATGCAAGGGATAAAATAAATAGTATAGAGGGTTTGTATGCCTTTGGTAAAGATATGATTGGAAGTATTGGATGTTTTGATTTTGATGAAACAAAGCTTGGTATTTGTGTTAAAGGTTTGGGATTTACTGGCTATGAGATGGAAATTTGCTTAAGAGAAGAATACAATATACAAGTTGAACTTGCAGATCTATATAATATTCTTGCTGTTGTAGGGATTGGAGATACCAAGAATAATTTGGATTCATTGGTAAATGCGTTAAAGGTCATTTCGGGAAAAACTATTCTAAGGGATTTTGAATATAGCATAAATATACCCAAAAGTCCACCAATGATTGTATCACCTAGGGACGCATTCTTTAGCCCTAAACGTTCTGTTAAACTTGATAAGTGTGAGGGAGAGATTTCAGGAGAGCTGGTTATGGCATATCCGCCTGGAATTCCTCTTGTTTGTATGGGGGAGAAAATAACTAGAGAGGTAATAGCGTATATAAAGGTTTTGAAGAAACAAAAATGTCAGCTTCAAGGAACGGCAGATACAAATGTTGATTATATAAGGGTGCTGGGGAATTAAAAAAAGTAGCGAAGCTACTTTTTTAATAAACAGAAATATTAGTTATACTGTACAAGGAGCTCCTCTTCACCTGTGGAGGCGGGAGTGTTTGCAGTGCTAGGAATTAGATAAAAGTAT
>CAZTHU010000034.1:0-11532 GCA_964613575.1 uncultured Eubacteriales bacterium
ACTGCTGCCTCCCGTAGGAGTCTGGGCCGTGTCTCAGTCCCAATGTGGCCGATCAACCTCTCAGTTCGGCTACCGATCGCGGTCTTGGTAAGCCATTACCCCACCAACTAACTAATCGGACGCGAGCTCATCCTTTACCAGTAAACCTTTTGGTGTCAATAGGAGGCCCTATCGACACTTTATGCGGTATTAGCACAAGTTTCCTTGTGTTATCCCCCTGTAAAGGGCAGATTGCTCACGCGTTACTCACCCGTCCGCCGCTAGGCAAAAGTCCAACACTCAACATTCAGCATTTTTCAGTCTTAACCTCAAACACCAAATGCTCAGTGTTGAACTTTGCCCCGCTCGACTTGCATGTGTTAGGCACGCCGCCAGCGTTCGTCCTGAGCCAGGATCAAACTCTCTAAAAAAGATTAAACTTTTATAGAAAGCCATTTGGCTCTATTACTAATTTTTTCTTGTCCATTTTCATGGATTTACTTACTCAAAGTACATTCCAATTTCTTGAAACGTTTTTGAATTAACGGATTCTTGTTTCGTCTATTCACTGTTCAATTTTCAAGGTTCATTATTTCCCCTCACCTCGCGGCGACTTGTTCAATATTACACGATGCATTTTAAATTGTCAATAGCTTTTTAAACTTTTTTTGTTAGTTTTTTTAAAGCCTTGCGATCGATGGGACTCGAACCCATACGGTCTCCCACACGCCCCTCAAGCGTGCGCGTCTGCCAATTCCGCCACGATCGCCTATTTGCTAAAAAACAAATAAATGTTCAGATAAAATCATTCGCCACTCAAACTATTATAAAAGCTGTTTTAAACTGTGTCAATATACTTTTTAAATTATTTCACAAAACACCCTTAACCAAAAATTATATACCATCATTTTTAATTAAGGGTGTTTTATTTAAATAACAACAGGTATCTTTTTATTATCAATTAACATCTACTCTAAATGTTAATTCTCTGTTATATAATTTTAAAAAGTTTTGAAGTACAATGGCACATTGTTCTCTTGTTAAAACCCCTTCAGGATTAAAAAACCGTTGGCCATTTTGAGCATAACCTTCCATCAAACTAACTTGTGTTATCCCATTTATAGCTTCTCTATCAGAAGACTGAAGATGACCAATATCCGTGTACTCTATAGCATCTGGTTCAAGCACTCTTAAACTGTCAATAAATCTTTCCGAATAACGATAAGCATTATACATGAAAACTGCTACCTCTTTTCTTTTGATTCTTCTTTGACCCATAGCAGGATCATCGTTTATATAAACTCCAAAATTAGATTTCCTAAGAGAATCATTCACCCTAATTTCCTCTAAACTACCAATAGGACCTGCAAAGTAATCATTTTTTTGCACATCTAGATACGTATCATTATATTCGCCTTCGACTCTTCCCATTGTACTATTTAACGCTATTGCAAAATGTGTTCTGTTCATCTCTTCGTTTGGCTCAAAATAACCATTTGGATTCCCACTCAAAATACCTAATGATGCAAGGGTCTGTATAGCTTCTGTAGCAAAAGAATTTTTCACATCCTGTTCATCTTGAAAGAAAAATCCATCTCTTTCTCTTATTACAAAGAAACTAAAATGATCTTGGGTAAAAACAATATCTCCTCGATCATACGCATTACCAGTAAAAAACAATTTCACATCTACAAGATCCTCGCCATCATATTCAGGCTCAACATAGAAAACTCCGGTTCTAGATGTTCTCTCAAACCCATACCGATTAATATCTTTCAATCTTATAGTCAAAGGTCTAGAAAATTTTTCTACCGTATCAAATTCAGACATCGAATCCTCAGACTCAATACTAAAAATTTTAAACTCATAAATACTGCTTAGATTTTTCACTAGTGGATCTTCGTCTAATGTAAAATCTATAATTTCATCTTTCTCGTTTGAATCTAGTTTAGATCCCTTAAATACTTTATAACCCTCATCACTTAATTCAAAATCCCTTTCTATAACATGCCTAGGAATATTTACTTCGTAATTTGGGGTATTTATTCTTAAATCTTTTTTTTCATCTATCACTTTTTGTAAATCACTATCTTTTATCCTTATAAAAATAACGTCTGGATCAGTTACTGTGATATCAAAGTTCTCAAAATCATAGACACTTGGTTTGATTTTACCATCTTCCCAAAGCTCTTCCTCAGTATTTAACAATGGTGGCGATTCTCCTAATAGTGTTATTACAGCACTTCCATCTCCAGTATTTTCACCCGTTTGAGTTAATCCTTCCAAAACTCCACCTACATAACTAGACCCACCTCCACCACCAGCCATTTGACCACCGCCACCTCCATAATACCCACCGCCACCTCCGGCTCCACCACCATTAGCAGCATTTCCGCCTATTCCTAATTGACCTTTCATAGCGTCACCTCCGCCTAAACCGCCATCACTTTGTGTACCTCCCATCCCAGGACTACTTCTAAATCCACCAAATGGATCTGTACCAGCATCAGTTCCTTCTAAACCACCACCCTCACCAATATTTGTGGTTCCAACTCCTCCGCCACTACCACCGCCAGCAACAATGATCCTGTCACTTAAATCATGACCTCCCATTCTAATATCACTAGCACCTCCCCCACCTGAGCCCTGAACACCTAAAAAGGAACTTGCATTTCCGCCACCATTCCAACCGCCGCTCATTCCTCCAGGTTGTTGCCCAACATAAATATATAGATCATCCCCTTCATCTAGCTCAATATATCCTCTTGCGTAGCCACCATTACCACCTGGATTTCCACTATCGCCTCCCTGCGCTCCCCATACTTCTAAGAAATACAATCCATTCTCTGGCGCAGTAAATGTCTGAACATTTCCAGTATAACCAAAGTTTTCCCCAAACGTATTTAGACTAAAAGAAGGAGCATAAATAAACAATAACATAAATATACTAACTATTAAATACTTCTTATAAAAGGATATAATATTATGAACATTTTTAAAATACATTTAAATCACCCCTTTTTTAACATTATGCGTTATAACAACTCCTACTATATAGTATATCGGCAATTTTAAAATTTTAATTAACATATAATTTACGTACTACCTAAAAATTCACTGAATATTTTTCTTTCTTAACGACATCCGCCCCAAAACAAAAAACCAAAACCCAGTCATAACAACAACTGAATTTTGGTTTTCGAAAGTAAAATATTTTTTAACTAAGCCTTAGCTAGCCATAAACCACTTCTTATTTTCGGTGTAAACCAAGTAGATTTTGCTGGCATTTTTCCGTTTTGCTTACAAACATTTGCAAACTCATTCAAACTAACAGGAGATAATAATACAGCAAAATCAAATTCTTTTGAATCCACTTTTTCTTTTAAATAATTATGGTCTTTATTGCCTCCAACAAAAGTAAGCCTTTCATCTGTAATATTTTCTATCCCTAGTACTTTATGAAATATATTCTTATGAACTATATCAGCGTCAATTGATTCTACAGCATTTTTTTCATCAAACAATCCACTCTTAGGTGTTAATGTATAACCTTTGCCCGAGAAATATAAAGAAATCTTCTTAGACTCATATGGTTGCCATATTTTATTTGTTTCTTGAGGTTTAACTTCAAAATTTTCTTTTAGTTTTTCAATGATTTCTTCCTCTGAGACGCCCTCAGCTTTGACCAATCTGTTATAAGGAGCTAATCCCATTGTCTTTAAAGGAAATAACACAGTTAAGAAACTGTCATAATTTAACATCGCTGCTGCAGCACTTCTATGGTTCCCATCTGCCACATATGCACAATGCTCATTTTTAAATAAATCTACAAACTTTTCTTTCACATCTTCTTCCTTAACAATCCAAATCTTATGATGATTATCAGCCTCATCAACTGCACTAAAATCGAATTCTCTAGAATCCGCATAACTTAAAAGAGCTTTTTCTACACTTTGAGCTGTATCCTCAATAGCTAGATTCACAGATTCCAAAAAGAAACCAGTCCTACTGATTAAATCAGCCCTTCCCTTTGCCTTGTATTCTTTTATCCCCTCATTTCTAATAATTGTACCATTAGGAGTTTTGTCTGTTCTAATTTCCGATGTTTTCGCCATACAGGTAAGACCAATTTGTCTAATATTAAAACGCCTCGGATCACTTATTTCATAAACACATAAAAAATCTTCTTGTTGCTCAAAAAACTCACTTGAAAATAACTCTTTTGAATTTTCACACGCTTTAGATAATGCCCTCTGACTTCCATCCTCAAAGATTTCAAGTTCGTTTTTAACATCACAATGTGGCATCGTTACAGTTAGAATTTTTCCCAGTCCTTCTTTCACAATGTTAAATACTTCCAAATCACTCTGAAATTCATCATAATTTGGAGCTGATAAAACCTGTGCCGATTTTGAATCCTTTGGCAAGATACCTTTTTTAATCGTCGAAATAGTAATCATAAAAAAACACCCCTTTAAATATTTTTTGAAACGTTTTCAATTTCACATTATAACATTTTAGTAAAACAAAGGCAAGCAACCTTAAATATTATTGCCCTATAAAAATTATACATAGTAACTGTTCACACAGGTATAGATAGCAAGACGAAATCACGTACATTTGTACGTTACATCGCAATACATCCGTAAGCTTTGTTTCAAAATATTTCGGTCGATAACGAGCAGTCATCCATGCCTGCCGTTATCTAAATGCACATCGTGTACATTTTACCGAAATATTTTTTGAAACATTCAACTACGGCTATTATTTCTCTTCCCTATTCTATTAAAATTTAACGTGATGTTGTTTTTCTTATTCCTAGACATCAATCACCCATGTGAACAGTAATTATACATCTTCTAATTTGTTTTCTTCAAAAGTATTGGTGCACCATATTTTATCCCTATCGCACCTAAGGGTGCTGTTATTAATATTGCTAAAACCGATACAGCCAAAATAGTCTCACCTGCACCAACCCCTAACCCTAAGGGTATTGCACCTATAGCCGCTTGCACCGTAGCCTTAGGCATGTACGCTATAATGCAAAATATCCTTTCTTTTATATTGAGCTTCGTTCTTATCGTAGCTAGAAAAACTCCAATACTTCGAGCCATTAATCCTACTACAATAATAACTACACCTACTGTCCCTGCTTGAATTGCTACACCTATATCAACTTTAGCACCAACTAAAGTAAACAAAATTATTTGAGCGAAAACCCATATTTTCGCCAATTTCACAGAAAACTTATTAGCTGCGATTTCTCTTTTTTCTAAAATAACTAAGCCAATTGTCATTATGCCTAACAAAGCTGCAATTCCAAAATGTTCACCAATTTCAAAATAAATAATAGAAATTCCCAATAACAACAACAACTTCTCTGTGTTCCTAGCATTTAAAAACTTCACATCATATATTTTTATTAAAAACAAAGCTAATACCAGACCTCCTATAATCCCAACACCAACTCCAATAGGAATTTTTGCAATTTCAACTAAAACATTTGTCTCATCACCAACACCCATCGCAAGAAAAGAGCTAAATAATGTAATTGCAAAAACATCATCTACAGATGCCCCAGCTAAAATCATTGTAGATATCTGCTTATCTTCCCCATAACCTTCCTCCCTTAATGCTATCATTCCAGGAACTACTACAGCGGGAGAAACCGCAGCAACAATAAACCCAAGCATCCCCGCTTGTGCAAAGTCTAATCCTAATAAAAAATAAGAAGCTATCATAACGCTTACACCTTCAAGAAGGCAAGGTATTGCACTTAACCTTATAGCTACCCCTCCAACTTTAACTAAGTTTTCTCTCTTTAACCCTAACCCTGCTCTAAGGAGTATCACAATCAATGCAAATGTTCTTAAATAATGAGAAATCGATAACAATTCATCATCCAACACACCTAAAGAATATGGCCCTAAAAGTATACCTACCATAAGCATTCCCAATAGACCTGGCAACTTTATTATGGTAAATAACTTACTTGCTAATAATCCAATTACTAATATCAAAGCAAAACTTAATAACATATTTACTACCCCCCAACATCATAGTGTCCTAACGAAGCAATTTTATACCAAAAAAATTACTATGACAAGTTGATTAATTGAAAAGTTAAAATTCCTACTTTTAAATCCGTCATATTTTTGCTATAATAACCTATAAACTTTGGAAAAACATTAATAAATTCAGGAGTTGAAGCCATGCAAACAAAATCGGTACCTGTTATTAAAGTAGAAGGTGTGCATAAAAAACTTGGAAAGCAACAAATCCTAAAAGATATCAATCTTCAAATAGCAAAAGGAGAAATATTTGGTTTGCTTGGTCCTAATGGTGCTGGAAAATCTACCCTTTTATCTATTATTACAAATATCTTAAAACCAGATAAAGGAACTATTTTTATAAACAATAAAAAACAAAGTGAATTTAAAAACTACAAAATGATAGGATATGTACCACAAGAAATAGCTCTTTATCCTAGCCTTAGCGCTTATGATAATTTAATATTTTGGGCTAATATGTACAACCTAAAAAACAAAAAAAAACTAGCCTATGAAATATTAGAATTTTTATCTTTAACAGACGTTGCCAAAAAACCTGTTTTTAATTTTTCATCTGGGATGAAAAGAAGATTAAACATAGGAATATCTTTAATCCATAGCCCAGATATAATAATACTAGATGAACCAACAGTCGGCATAGACTTAGCCTCTAAAACAATCATATTAAAGAAAATTTTAGAATTAAAAAAGCAGGGAAAAACCTTTATTTTCACTACACACAACCCCGACGAACCGTACAAGATTTGTGACAAGATAGGTGTATTAAAAGAACAAAGAATCCAACACGTTGGAAGGCTTGAAAACGTTTTAGCCTTTTATAACAAAAAAAGTATAGAAGACCTAATGACTTAAATTTTGACCAGATGGAAGGAAGCGAACTTATGAGATTTCTTATAACCTTTTTAAAAAATGATCTAAAACTAACTCTAAAAAAGCCATTTGCCTTAGCAGGTCTTTTTATACTACCAGTTATTTTTTTCCTGATAATTTTTTACGGATTCTCTGATGCTCTTTATTCAAATAATTTTATAGAGCCCTTTAATGTTACAATCTTAGATGAAGACAATAATCCTCAAGTTCCTTTTCTTACGAATCTTTTAGAACAAACACAAATATTTGAAGAAGTAAATCTTGTAACAGATCCAAAATACAAAGAAACATTTACTAAAACCAATACACCCGCTTTAATAATCTTACCCCAGAATTTTATCCAAGAAACTTCCATAGGTAAAAACCCTCCAATACAAGTAATTGGAAACCCTAACTACCCAGCACAGGCAAAGATCGTTGATAGCTTAACAAATTCTATTGCCAATTTCATAACCGCTGGACAAAGTTCCATTAATACATCTCGTATTTTTTCAAGAAAATACGGTGTTCCAAACTCTTTCTTGGATTCTTCTTTTAATAATCTAATAATGCAAACATTTTTCCAAACACTTGCACGCTTAGAAATATTTCAAGAAAAAGAACTTGAGAATATTTACAATATCGACACTATATTTTTTATAATATCCGCTGTTCTAACCCTGTTTATTGGATTTTCAAGCATGCCAGTTATAAAAATCATAGCTACCGACAAACAAAACAATATAAACTGCCGCTTCAAGTCCTCTAACTCAAGTTTTATTGCAAATTTAATATCTAAATTTCTAATCACCTTAGCAATAGTCCTAGTCCAATTACTAATCCTCGGCTTTATCCTAAATCTTTTTATTGATATAAACTTTGCGAATAACATAAATGTCTTTTACTCTGTATTTCTTATAATCACTGGTGTTTTTGCATTCTCAGGATTTTTAGCCCTTCTAACTTCACTTACACCAAACTCTTCAAACACCGACATATTAGCAAACTTACTTTTATTCTTAATGGCAATAGCAGGTGGTTGTCTATATCCTATTAATTCTCTACCAGATATCGTTTGGGATTTTGGCAAGTATACAATACACGGTCATTTACTAAATGGATTATTAATGATATTTTCAAACTCACTGTCAAATATTCATAACGTTCTAATCTCGTTATTTTTATGGGGGTTTTTCTGCTATAGCGTAAGCTTTATTCGACTTAATTCAAGGAGGGTTTATACATGAGTTTTCTGCGTATTATCTATTACAAATTAAAAATATTCCTAGGAAATAAAATGCTTCTAGTATTAAGTGCTATTGTCTGTTTATTGACAGCTTTCATAACTGGTTACTCATACCAAAAAACAACACATGAGGGTATACCCATTGCAATTGTTGACTTTGATAATTCTACATACTCTGAACTTTTACTATATAGAATAGCTCAAAATGATAGTCTTTTAGTTTTTGTTACCGATATGACCCAAGGTGAATATTTACTTGAAAAATCAAGAGTAGAGATGCTGTTTTATATCAATGATGGCTTTGAAAAAAATATTAAACAAATGGAATACGAAAATATTATAGATAGCTTTATTCATATAAATTCTCTAAACTCGCCCTTTATAAAAGAGGTTATTGCAAGTAAAGTAAATAGATTCATCTCAAACCACTATACAGTATCCTTAGTTAAACAAAATTTAAATAGCCACGATATAGAATTCAAGGATTACATGGAACCAAAAATCATTGAAACATCTGATAGTAATTGGGACCCACCCTTAGCTTCTCACGAGTTTAGTTGGGCAAATACATCAAGCCTACCATCTAACTCAAACACTAACAATAATCTAAACCAAAACATCTATCACGGCGCAATACTTTTTATTCTGATTTTAATTATATTGTTTGGCACAAGCTTTGTATTTGAAGAAAAAAGTAACCACATTCAAAAGAGGCTCTCAAGTACTAGAAGAAACTTCATAAAAAACTATATTGCAAATATATTGGCACTATTTTTCGGAGCTTTTTTGTATCTTTTAAGCATGCATCTTTTAATAACAATAGTATTTAAAGTTGATATTATAAATACTCCTAGCAATTTAATAATATATATATCCTACATATTTAGCACAATTTTTATAAGCCTTAATATAGGATCGCTTTTAAAAAATGCATCTAATATAAAATCTTATAGCGCACCTTTAGCTATCATATCTAGCTTTGCAGGCGGATGCTTCTTTAATCTTTCTTATGTTTCTAATAACGCATATTTTTTATCACTGCTAACCCCCCAAGGAATAGCTCTAAGAGGGTTTAGCAGAAATGTTTACACATCAGTTACATCACTCATACTAATAACCTTATTCTTCCTCGCACTTGATATCTTAATACAATCCACAAATTTTAAAAAGGGCAAGCAATTACATAGCAATTAACCTTCACATTTTAAGCTAGCTTTTCTAAAGCTAGCTTAATAGCATCTTTTTCAGTCATACCAAAATCTTCAAAATTTACGTCCTGTTTTAACGCAAAACCATACTGAAAAGCAGATGGCACTTGAAAGACCATATGTTCGTATCTTCCCTTTAAAGCCATCATACAATGCGGAACCCCCGGATTTATAACCGCCATATCCCCTTGTTTTAATACCTTTATCTTTATATTACCATCCTCAACTGTTAAAAGACTTGCAGAACCACCTAAAATATAATAGACCTCTTTTTGCCATTTATTAGGCTCATCTGGGTGTTTGTGCAAGCACTCAGATTGCCTAATGTCTTTAAAACAAGTCGGTTTTTCTTCGTTTAAATCATCATAAACCACACTAGAAACTCCTATTGAAAATGGGACCCCACCATCTGCATATTCAGTTGAATTTACTATCCACTCTGTCTTTTCCCCATTCCAAAGATTAATCTTTTGTGGCAAAGAATAAATCGTAATTCCACCTTTTTCCCATATAAGACCTGAATCATCAAATCCGGATCTATTCGTTTTTTCCCAAAGATTTAACACTGTATCTTTTTTAGTATCTGTAATATCTAACTTATCTAATGTTTTTTCTAAAGACTCCCTCGTCTGATATTTGCTCCAAAACAAAGATTTGCTTTTTTTAACAAATTCCACTAAGATCTTCTCATCTATTAATTTTTTCACTAAATCTTCATCTAAACTCCCTGTTATAATCCTACCACTTTCTTTAGCGTAAAATTCTCGTTGTTTATAGCTGTCAAACCTTTTTATTATTCCCAAAATCTCTTTTTTCCCAAATCCAATTTGTTTTAACTTTTCCTCAAGATCTAAATCAGTTTTAAAATCACTCCAAGTTACATGTTTTTCATCTATATTTAACAAAACGTCATTACCTAAAAGTTTTTCCAAAACTTTTTCTTGAAACGAACTTTTTAAAACGTGACCTTTTTGCATACTTTCATTAATCTTTGTAATCTCACCTATCATTTTTTCATGAACACTGTTATAGCCCATAGCTTCATACCAACTAGGCTTATTTTCAGTTGATATCACTAAAGGCTTACCTTCTAGCACATTAACACTGGCCTTTGTGCCTGCCCTAATCAAAACAGCTCCAGTTTTGTTAAATGTTGCACTCTCACCGTTTACACTAACCCTAAGAATTCCATTTGACGGATTTATCACCTGTGTATCTTTCTTAAAGTAGATTGTTTTTTCTAAAAAAGCTAAAGCATCTTTTTCTAAATATACAACTGTTTTAGTTTCATCATCAACTTTAATACCACCATCTTTATCTTTTTCTAATATATCCTCACCATTTTTACTAATAGAAACTATATTCGGAGAAACAATCTCTTTTTGTCTCTTTGTTATACTAAACTTGTCTATATAATCATTCATGCTCTCAAAATGCTGGTATACTAGCTTTTTTAAGTCTAAGTTAAAATCATCATCACTTGCTGGAAGGCGCTTTAAAGCATCCCTAAAATTTTTTCTTTCCTCAAATGTTAACTCATGTGGCTTAAAATAAGCAATCGTTGCATGAAGTCGCAAAATACGATTTAAAGGAACTACATTATCTAAAGCTCTATAAACATCCATTATCTTTTTATGTTCTTTTTCATCTTTTGGCAGAAATCCTACTGCGATAGAAATATTCGCACTAGGATAAACACATGTAGGCTTTAGTTTAACACAAGCATCTTCGGGATGTTTTTCAAAATGCTTTTTCAAATTTTCAAAAACCCTTTTACATTCCTTTTCATTTGTAAGCATCTTTGCCTTTATACTCTCTTTATCTACATTACTACTTAAATCATGTATTGTAATGTGAAACTTTTCTGAAACTAGCCTTTTAGCTAAAATATCTGATTGTTTGATATATAGCTTGTCTTGTAAATTCTTTAAAAGCTCTACTTGTGAATCACTTAAGTTCATGACAACGGTATCTCCAAAATAAGGTTTAAAATTCCCATTTTCATCAACTATTCTTTATAAAGCTTCTGGCACTCCCCATTTAGAATCAGCATCTAACGAAACAATTGCATGATCTTGTTCCTCTAACATTTTAACCTTGTATTCATCAAAAACCTTTTTATCATTTTTCAAGTTTTAAGAAAAATCTATATCCATAATTAAACAACTCCTAATTCTAT
>CAZTHU010000035.1:0-11019 GCA_964613575.1 uncultured Eubacteriales bacterium
GTTGTAATAAATGTGGAGGTTTTGTTTGATGCGACAAAGTAGTTTGGTTTCACCAATATTAAAGTGGGTAGGGGGGAAGCGACAGCTTCTGCCGTATTTGTTTCAACATATTCCTGAGTTTGAGACCTATTTTGAACCTTTTGTTGGAGGGGGAGCGCTCTTATTTGAAATTAAGCCAGAATCTGCTGTTATAAACGATGTAAACGAAGAACTTATAAACTTATATAATGTTATAAAGACTAATGTTGAGGAGCTAATAACAGATTTGAAAAAGCATAAAAATGATGAAAAGTATTTTTATGCTATAAGGGAGCTTGATAGAGATAGAAAAAAATATAATAAGCTTAGTGATGTGAAAAGAGCATCTAGAATGATATATTTAAACAAGACTTGTTATAATGGTCTTTTTCGGGTTAATAAGATGGGGGAGTTTAATAGCCCATTTGGTAGCTACTCAAATCCTAAGATTGCACATGAGGAAAAATTAAGAGCAATTAACAAGTATTTTAATTTGGCAGATATAAAAATTTCTTGTATTGATTTTGAAAAGTCTTTAGAAAGTGCGAAAGAGGGGGATTTTGTTTATTTAGATCCACCGTATGACCCTGTGTCAGGCACTTCTAATTTTACTAGTTATGATAAGGGTGGGTTTGGCAAAGATGAACAAAGGCGCCTAAAGACTGTTTGTGACAACTTAGATAAAAAGGGGATTAAATTTCTTTTATCTAACTCTGCAACAGATTTTATCCTAGATCTTTACAAAGAGTATAGTATCAAACAGATAAGGGCAAATAGGGCTATTAATTCAAACCCTGAAAAGCGTGGGGCAGTATATGAGGTGTTGGTTAGAAATTATGAGTGATGGATTAAAGGGTAAGAATGATATAGCTTGGCAAAAGCTTTTTTTAAAACATAATATTTTAGATAAAATTGAAAGCAAGGGTATGTTTGAGATTAAAGCCTCTACTATAAATGAGTTTAGGGAAGCTCGACTTATGACAAAGTTTGATCACTTAAATAACCTTCCAGATATTTTTAAAAAAAATAAGATTGCAATACTTCCAATAACGCGAGGAAGCTATATATTAGCTAGAGTTGATGCATATCATTTCTTAGAAAAAGTAGAAGATAAGATAACTAAGATTAGCTTTCCAGAGCATATTAAAACGATAGATTACAAGAATATAACGAGTGAATCGGTAGCTATAAACTGTGCGTATGTTTCAGGGATTTTAGACGACTTTTTGACAGATGGGCAGATTCTTCCTACTGTAAATGGCAGGATGGGATCGGGGGTGTTCTCGTTTGGAATTCGCCAAACAGATACAGGTAGGTTCTTGCCAATAGATGTTTTTAACTCTCAAGTTGAGATTGATGGTGGATTTGAAGGTGAAAATCATTTGACGCTTTTAGAGGCAAAAAACTTTATTTCAGATGATTTTTTAATTCGTCAGCTCTACTATCCTTATAGATTATGGAGCGATAATGTTAAAAAGCCCGTAAGAAATATTTTTATGATTTATTCTAATGGGATTTTTAGTTTGTATGAGTATGGATTTTTAGAAAAGTTAAATTATAATTCTATTTTTTTAAAGCGTCAGAAGAATTATACTCTCGAAGATGTTGATGTTTTAGAATCTGATGTAATAAAGATCTTAAAAGATGTGAGGAAGATTAGAGAGCCTGAACTTTCTTTTCCTCAAGCAGATAGCTTTAAAAGGGTAGTCAATCTTTGTGAACTTTTGTTTGAGGGTGATAAAACGCGAGAAGAGATTACCCAAAATTATGCGTTTGATGCAAGGCAAACAAACTATTATACTGATGCTGGAAGGTATTTAGGGTTGGTGGATAAGTTTAAAAAAGATGATGAGATCTGTTTTGGTTTAACAGATGAAGGAAAAAAAACCTTAAGTCTTGATTATAAAAATAGACAGCTTATGTTTGTAAGGCTTATATTAGCACATAGCGTTTTTAAGGATGTTTTAAACTTGTTTTTTAAAGAGGGGAAACTACCAAATAAAGAAAATGTTGTAAAAATAATGAGGGGGGCAAATTTATATAATGTTAGTGCCCAAAGTACTTATCAAAGGCGAGCATCAACTGTTTTGGGCTGGGTTAGGTGGATTATAAAATTATTTTAATGGTTAATTTTGCAATAGTATTCGAAATATGATATACTTTTTTTGGTACTCAAAGAATTATGTTTGGAGTGATTTATATGAAAGCATATAATAAAGCATTGGAGAATAAGGGGTATAGGTTTACTAAGCAAAGAAGAATAGTTTTTGATATAATATCCTCAGCTAAAGGCGAACACTTAACTGCTGAGGAAATTTATAATGTGGCAAAAGATAAAAACCCTAATATTGGGATTGCCACAGTATATAGGACTTTGCAAATGTTGGAAGATTTAGAATTGATTACTAAGGACTATTTGGGTAGTGGTGTTGTAAGATATGAGCTAAGCGAAAAAGAAGGGGAGCACGCACATCATCATATGGTTTGTATTGGTTGTGGAAATATCTTAGAGGCAAGGGAAGATTTTATGGATACTGTGGAGGATCTGATTCAAAAGAATTACGGATTTAAGGTTACTGATCATAATGTTAAGTTTATGGGCTATTGCAAGAAGTGTTGTGAAAAGTAAATATTTCATAAGTTGCATTGCTTAAAAAGCAGTGTACAACATTCTTGTGTGAAAGAGTAGATTTGGAGGTTGAGGGTAAATGACCAAAAAAGAAATACTAGAGCTTATTGATTCTGGTGAGACCAGCAGAGTTCAATTTAAGAAAGAAATTACACATTCTGATTCGTTAGCTGCTGAAATGATAGCGATGGCTAATTCTATAGGCGGTATTATTGTTATTGGTGTTGAAGATAAGAGCTCTAAAATTATAGGAATAAGTAATGAAAAGATACATGAGTATAATGAAAAAGTATCAAACATAGCAACTAATAATGTTATCCCGTTAATTTATGTATATACTGAGGTTGAGGGGGTTGAGGATAAGAAATTATTATTAATACATGTGAATGAAGGTGTAAATAAACCCTACAAAGATAGAAATAGTACAATATGGTTAAAGCAAGGTGCTGACAAGAGAAAAGTGACGGATAATGCCGAAATATTAAGACTATTTCAAAAAAGTGGGACGCTATATATTGATGAGATGGAAGTATATGATACGGGGATTGATGATGTAAGTAAGATGAGGTTTTCGGAATTTTACAAAAAGGAGTTTTATGAGGATTTGGAAGATAGTGGGACTTCTTATGAGCAGTTGCTTAAAAATTTGAATATTTTAAAGAATGATAGATTAACATTAGGTGGACTAATGTTTTTTGGCAAAAATCCTCAAAAGCAAAAACCCAACTTTTGTGTTAAAGCCGTTTCTTTTGTTGGAAATGAAATAGAGGGAGTTGAGTATAGGGATAGTAGAGATTTAACAGGAACAATGCCGGAACTATTTGACAAAAGCATAGCTTTTTTGAAAAACAATCTTAAACATATTCAAAAGGGTCAAAATTTTAATTCAGTAGGAATATTGGAAATATCTCCAATTGCATTAGAAGAGTTAGTCCAGAATGCGCTTATACACAGGGATTATTCAAAAAACTCACCTATAAGACTATTTATATTTGATAACAGAGTTGAAATAATAAGTCCAGGCGTATTGCCTAATAGTTTGACGATTGAAAATATAAAAGCAGGTAATGCGGTTGTTCGAAATAATCTCATGTCCAGTTTTTGCTCAAAGACCATGAAATATCGCGGGTTAGGTTCGGGAGTAAAAAGAGCGATAAGAGAAGAGTCCCAAATAGATTTGATAAACGATATAGAGGGAGAACAATTCATAGTAAAAATAAGGCGAAAAAACTTACTAAACAATAAGGGCTAAGATGCCCTTTTTTGTTTAGTTAGCTTATATATATGTTTTAGCTTTTAAGACCTAATTGATCCCTAGTTTGAACGATGTAAGTTTTTAATTTTTTGGGTTCTATACAGCCTTCTATGTCTTGTGGAACACCCTTATACATTTTTTCTATTTTTACTGAATACTCTCCAATTTCTTTTACCATCGACTCCCACTTGTGTTTATCTCCAGCAAGTAAATCATCCTTGTAATCTGCTAGTACAATTCTTGTTCCACCGTCATCAGAAGGCAAGAACTGATAACTTTTATCGGCTAAATGTTCTCTTTTAACATCCCCTGTTTTCTTATTAAAGATAAAACCGTAGCCTGTTCCAGGTATTTTTCCGCTAACTAATGCTTCGTTTTGACCTTGAACCATTTCTATAAAAACCTCATCAGGGTTTTTACTTATAGGATTAACGGTATGTGTTACAAAACCATATTTTGTGTCAATACAAGGCTGAAGCAGGACTGCAACGTTAAGATCTTTATGTGGAATCTGTGCCTTAACCCTTGCATCAAATGCACGTTTATTCCATTTTGAAGCCCAAACTACTTTGATACCGTTTATTATGTCAGATGTTGAATTAGGTTGTGAGCTGTAGAGCCCTGCACCAGAAAAGTTTGATAAATCTTCACCGTTTGTACTTGAGCGTGTCATAACAAATTTTGTACCCTCTGGACTTGACTTTTTTACTGCATTTAATATTTCTGTTTCAATGCTTTTAGGAATAACAAGCTTTTTAATTAGACTTTTTAAGTGTTCACAATCTTTAGAAACAGTGATATCATTTTTAGCCTGTTTCGAATTTACAATATCAAGCGTTTTATTATAATCTGCTAAAATATTTTTATTCAGCTCATGGTTTATAACCTTATGAAACATTCCAAAAGGTATACTAAGAGAGGGCGGTATTGGTACTGCTTTTGCTAAATTTGCAATATTAGTAGCTTTTGGTCCTGATTTTGAAAGCTTGATATCTTCAACATCTAGAATTGTTTTACTATCATCTAAATCAGCTTTAGGTATAATTACTTTTTCAGGGGTAACCTCAACCTTTTTTTCTTTTTCGAGTAGGTTTTCGTATTCGTTTTTTGTAAGCGTGTCAATTGCAATTTCCCTTCCGTGTTTTACTGTAAGCTTACTGTAAGAATCTAACGAGGTAAAGTTCTTTTTGAGGTTTTCGTAATGATTATAATCATCAATGCAAGCAAAACAGATATTTTCTTGGCGTGCCCTAACACCAATGTGTGCTAGTGTATCTAAAACCTTTGGGGTTATTATGCCGTGTACTCCTTTAGGAGGCTCTTCGGCACCAGATAATGTGTCTACGAAACATATAAGTCTTTGATCCTCAAGTTTATTTTTGCCTACAATTTTTTCTAGCTCTTCCATATTTTTTGCAAATATTACTTTACCAAACTTTTCTCCTGGGGAGAGAATTTGCAAAGGACTAGACTTTGATAGCTTTTTTATTTCCGATCTAAAGCCTGAATATATTTGTGAGATAGGAAAAAGAAGAGAACCTCTAAGTAACCCGTCTGCTAATGAATCGACTTTGCTTAGTGCAGAGGGGTCATTTTTGTTGTGTTTGGCTAGATTTATTGCTAATGGTCTATATTGGTCAGAAATATTGTTAGAGATATTTTGAACTAGTCTATCCAATCTATTAAGTGGTACCATTATTCTTTCGCACCAGTTATTTGAGTTTTTGTCAGGCTTATTAAATAACTCAGTTAAGTCTCGTTTTAAAAGAGAAAACTCATCCTTGTGAATAGGAGAAATAAAGGCGTAATTTGACATTAAATCAATAAGTAGATCCTGAGTTTTTTTATCGAGTTTGTATAAACTAGCAGATTCTTTTGGTGCCTTTGCCAAAATATTTATTGATGCATTATCAACAATACTTTCTAGGTTATTGTCAAGAGAAGTAAGCGATCTTAAATGATCAGGGTTTTTGGTTGTATAGATTTTATTTAAGATATCTTTTCTTGTATTTGTTGAAAGCTCAAGTAGTTTAGGGAATGCTTGATTATATTTAAAGTCATCATTACTTGAAGGGTTATCTTGTATAGTTTTTCTCAAAGCTTCAATTTCATTTAAGGTTTTTAATTCTTTCTCACTTAATATTTTTTTTAAGTTCTCATTTTCGTTAAACAAGCTTACGCCATAACCTTTAAGCGTTTCTATCACAGTGTCGCCATATATATCAAAAAAGTTTGCGACCTTAGATCCTGGTAAATTCATCAGCTCATCAATATTTTTACCAGTCCATCCTCTGTGCATAAAAGCCTTTTTCATATCCTCATCGTTTACATTAAGAACTCCTTTAGGTTTGTCAGAAGAAATTTGATTCCAGCGTTTACCCTCTTTTGATTTTTCTGCTATTCTTTCAGCATTTTTGACGAAATATTCCTCGAAATTAACACCGTTTTCTCTTACAACTCTATCAAACTCATTAATATTGCCGTTGGTTTTTAAGTATTGTGCATAAGCTTTGCAAATATAACCTAACTCTAAAGCGGGAACTTGATGGGCAAGTTGGTGAAGGGTTCTAGGGAAGTCCCCTGCTGCCCCTAATTTTTCCCACTTGTCTCCTCTTACAATGTGGTCTTTAAAACCTAAGATTCCATGCCTCATAGGCCCTCTGTTCTTTATCTTTTTATGAATTGGGATTTCTTTGTATATGTTACTTAAAACCTCATACATGTTTTCTCGCTCGCTTGGCTTAATTTGTGAGAATTTCTCAAAAAGCTTGTCTCTTAAGGCTTCTAAATTTTTGTCATCTTTAGGAATAATGCCTATAGAAGCAGATTTTAGTACAGCACTTACTAAGGTTAAATTCTTTTTTGTTAGATTTTTTGAAAGTAGTTCATCCATGATTTTCACCCTCGAATCTATATTTACTAAACCACTCCAATTTTCAAGTGAGTTTGATAATTGGATATTCCGTGTATAATAATCCGCAAAAGAAAATCCTCTTTTTGAATTAATATTTTTTAATGAAATCCCATTTGACTTTGTTAAATGAAACGTATCAGAAATAGGTTTAAAAAAGTCTTTACTTTTAGTTTTTTTGATATCTCTTTTTTCTAAATTTAAAATATTCACATTAACGCCCCTTAAAATAAATTTTTTTTGGATACGTTTTAGAGGTTATCACACAATTTGAACAATTTCAAACTAAAAAATAAAAAGATTTCTGTCCACACAGGTGTAGTTAGAAAAGCGACATTCCCTTGTAAAAAATTCTAGACTTCAAGGGTAAAATGTGAGATAATAGCGACGGATTAAGGAAGGTATTACATTTTATGTTTAATTTTAACGATGAAAGGGAAGGTGGATATTATGAAAAAATATGTATGTGTAGTTTGTGGGTATGTGTATGATCCTGAGGTTGGAGATCCTGATTCTGGAATTGCTCCTGGTACTGCTTTTGAAGATATTCCTGATGATTGGATGTGTCCTGTTTGTGGAGTTGACAAGAGTCAATTTGAAGAGGAGGCTTAAGCAATGTCTGTAAGGAGTATATGTTCAAATATTTATTATGTGGGTACAAATGATTGGGATAGACAAGTGTTTGATGCACTTGTTCCCTTACCCTTAGGAACAAGTTATAATTCGTTTATTGTTAAGGGTTCTGAAAAAACAGCTATCATTGATACGTCAGAGCCTTATATGGAAAAAGAATATTTTGAAAAGTGAGATGAATTAAATTTGTCTGGCGTAGATTATGTTGTATCTGCACATGCCGAGCAAGATCACTCTGGGTTGTTGCCTAAAATGTTAGAGAGATATCCTGAGTGTAAAGTAGTTACCAATGCAAAGTGTAAAGATTTGTTGGTAGCTTTTTTTGATATACCAGAGGATAAGTTTATGGTGGTAGGTCAAGGGGATAGTTTAAGTTTAGGTGATAAGACATTAGAGTTTATTATGGCACCATGGGTTCATTGGCCAGATACAATGTTTACGTATGCAAAAGAGGATAAGGTATTGTTTACTACGGATTTTTTTGGAGCGCATATTGCAGATAGCGATATGTTTGTTACAGATAAGTGTAGGGCGTATGATGCGGCAAAAAGATATTATGCGCAGATTATGATGCCTTTTAGAAATAATGTTAAGACGAACTTAAAAAAAGCACAAGAGCTTGATGTTAAGATAATTGCACCTAGTCATGGTCAGGTTCATAATGACCCTTCTTTTATTATGGATGCATATAGCGATTGGTCAGGGGATAAGACGAAAAATGAGGTTGTGATTCCTTTTGTGTCAATGCATGGTAGTACTAAAAAAATGGTAGATTATCTTACAGATAAACTTATTCAAGAAGGTATAACAGTTAAGCCTTTTAATTTAGATACTGCTGATACTGGAGAGTTGGCGATGGCTTTAGTTGATGCTACTACTATTGTTTTAGGTTCGCCTGCGGTTTTAGTTGGAGCCCACCCTAAGGCTGTTTATGCGGCATACCTAGTAAATGCCTTAAGGCCAAAGACAAAAGTTATTAGTCTTATAGGTTCTTTTGGCTGGGGTTGTAAGCTTATTGACAATGTAAAGGGGCTTATATGTAACATAAAAGCCGATATTTTAGATCCTGTGGTGGTTAAGGGAATCCCAAGGGAGGGTGGCTTTGAAAAATTAGATAGGCTAGCTGGAGAGATTAAAGAAAAGCATAATGAGTATGTGTAGATTTTAAAATGCAAAAGAAAAGTAGACTTAAAAAGAGTGTATGGACAAAATTTAAAATCTTGTTCGCACGCTACCTAGAAAAGAGGTGTTCTATGAATTACAATATATTAATTGGAGGTTCCGCTGGACAAGGAATGGAGACAACTGCATCTATTTTAGAGACGGTTCTTAAAAGAAAAGGGATGGAGTGTTTTTCAATTCGTGATTATATGTCTAGAATTAGAGGTGGGCACAACTTTATTCAAATTAGATTTTCACAAGAGAAAATCTACTCGCATCAGGATCAATTAGACGCTATAATAGCTGTTAATGACGAAACTGTTGAAATTCATAAAGAAAGACTAAATAAAGGTGGCTTTATAGTTGGTGGTACAGATGCCATTAAGGATGACAGGAAACTTTCAATAGACATAGCTGCTATGGCAAAAGAGATAGGAAATGCCAAGGTTTCAGGAAGTGTTGCAATAGGCGTAGTTTTAAAAATGTTCGGCTTTGAACTTAAAGATGTTAAAGAAATCTTGCAAGATTTCTTTAATGATAAGATTTTAGAACTTAATTTTTCTGCAGTTAAAAAAGGTTTTGATACGGCAGAAAAAAAATGGTCATTAAAAGAAAGAGAAGATAACAATAGGTTTTTAATAAATGGCAATCAAGCCATTGCATTAGGGGCCTTATCTGCTGGAGTCAAATTTTATTCAGCTTATCCGATGACGCCTTCAACATCTATAATGAATTACATATCCTCAAAGATGAAAGATGCAAAGGTTGTTGTTGAACAGGCAGAAGATGAGATTGCAGGTATAAATATGGCAATAGGGGCTTCTTTTGCTGGTGTTAGAGCTATGACTGGAACATCGGGCGGCGGCTTTTGCCTAAAGGTTGAGGCATTGGGTCTTTCTGGCATGATGGAGATTCCACTTGTTGTTGCAAATATCCAAAGACCAGGTCCTGTGACTGGATTTCCTACAAGAACCGAACAGGCTGATTTGAGATTTGCTATATCAGCAGGACACGGGGAATTCCCAAAGATGGTTATAGCGGTAAGAGACCCCGAGGATGCTTTTTATCAGACGGTTAGAGCTTTTAATTTAGCTGATAAATATCAAATTCCGGTAATTTTGTTAGGTGATCAGTATCATGCGGATTCTACAGTTACGCTAGATGCTTTTGATTTCGATAAGGTTACAGTTCAAAGATATTTAGCAGATGCTTCCGATTTTAAAGACAAAGAGTATAAACGTTATGAATATACTAAAGATGGTATATCTAAAAGGCTTATACCAGGCAAAACATTTGGAAGTGTAGTCTTAGCAGATAGTGACGAGCATGATGAGGGTGGATTTATTACAGAATCGGCCGATGTGAAGGTTAAAATGACGCATAAAAGAATGAAGAAGATGGAGTTACTAAAAGAAGAGTTGCAAGAACCAAGTTTTTTTGGACAAGATAATTGTGATACTTTACTTGTTGGATGGGGTTCGACGCAAGGGGCTTTGATGGAAGCTGTAGAGAGTTTGAAATCTGAGGGTAAAAGTGTTGGAGCCTTAGTTTATGGAGATATTTATCCGCTACCTACAAAAAGGTTTTTAGAAAAGGCAAAAACTGCTAAGACCATTATAAATGTAGAGCAAAATGCTACGGGTCAGTTAGGTGGATTGTTGGTTGAAAACACAGGAATTTGTCCACATAGAAGTATTTTGAAATATGATGGAAGGCAGATGTCTGCAGGGTTTATTATTGAAAGCTTTAAAGGAGGTGGAGTGTAATGAATTGTCATGTTGAGATTTCTAAAGAAACGGCTTGGTGCCCAGGGTGTGGGAATTTTGGGATTATAGATTCGCTTAAAGAGGCTTTAGAGTCGTTAGGTAAAAAGCCAAAGGATTGTCTAGTAGTTGGGGGGATTGGTCAGGCAGCTAAAACACCTCAGTATATAAATACTAATGGGTTTTGCGGTCTTCATGGCAGAGCACTTCCACCTGCTGTTGCAGCAAAGATTGCAAACAAAGAGCTTACAGTTGTAGTGAACACTGGGGATGGGGATGCTTATGGAGAAGGCGGAAATCACTTTATCCATAATGTTAGAAGAAATGTTGATATAGCACATTTTGTTCATAATAATCAGATCTATGGACTAACCAAGGGTCAGGCTTCGCCGACTACAGGGGTTGGGCAAGTAACAAGTGTGCAGACTATGGGTAATTTGAACAATCCGTTTAACCCTATATTGACCGCTTTGGCATCTGGGGCTGGATTTGTTGCTCGATCCTTTAGTGGTGATAAAGAGCATTTAGTTAAGATGATAAAAGAGGCGATAAACTATAAGGGTTATGCTTTGGTTGATATACTTCAGCCTTGCGTAAGTTTTAATAAGGTAAATACGTTTATGTATTATAAAAAAAATACTTATAAACT
>CAZTHU010000035.1:11029-11492 GCA_964613575.1 uncultured Eubacteriales bacterium
AACTAGATGAAAACTATGATTATAAAGATAAGGAACTTGCAATAAGAAAGTCCATGGAGTGGGATGAGGGAATACCAATAGGTATTATCTATAAGCAAGAGGGTAAAGATTATCATCAAAAAATTGACTTTTTAAATACTGATGAGCCTTTAGTGGATCAAAATATTGAGCTTGAAACAATCAAAAAGTTTGCTAAGGATTTTATTTAAAGTAACGTGGTTAAATTTTTGATCGAAATTTCTTTCTTTATAATAGGCAATGTGGTAAAATGTTTGTGGAGAAAGATAGGTGATTTTTAAAATTTAAAATTGCCAAATCTCCATTTTGAAAAGACTAACAGTTTAAATTAGCGTTATAGGAGGGGATTATTATGGCAGTAAGTAAAAAAATGCATGAAAAATTGAATGAACAAATTCAAAAAGAATTTTTTTCAGAGTATTTGTATTTATCAATGGCAGCATAC
>CAZTHU010000036.1:0-9797 GCA_964613575.1 uncultured Eubacteriales bacterium
AATAGGATATAAAATAAGGGAAGCTCAACTTGAAAAAATACCGTATATGTTAGTTTTAGGAGATAAGGAGCTAGAGGAAAATAAGGTTGCAATAAGATCTAGGAAAGATGGGGATTTAGGTTCGGTGGGTGTTGATGAGTTTTTAGAGAAAATTTTAAAAGAGGTAATGGAGAAATTTTAAAAAAGAAAGTGCGTGTTAAAATTGGAGAAATTAACAAAAAGCTTTATTAAAGAACGTTCTAATAGTGAGTTTTATGAAAAAGGAAACGCTATATTTAAGAGAGATAAAATTACTAAAATAGATATTGAGCAATCTTTTGATGGTGTTTACTTAAAGGGTACGGTTGAAGTAAAGAATCGAAACGGGCTAAGTATTTTTTATCCTAGTGTTTTTGCTAATAAAGAGAAATTTGATTATTTTACTTGTTCATGTTTTGAGGGCAGAATTTTTAGTTCTTGTGAACATCTTGTGGCTTTATTACTAAAGATAGAACAACAATGGGATACTTTTAGTGTGCAGATAAACAAACCTAGATTAACTGAAAAAACCAGGAACTTTCTTGAATATTTTAATTCAGTGACTACAAGACCTAGGGTTAATTCGCAAGAGGTAATAGAAAAATATGAGTTAGTTCCTATCTTTTGCATTGATACAAAAGAATTTCAAATATGCTGGCTCGAATTTAAAGTTTTAACCCCTAAAGCATATAAGGTTAGAAATATTCCTGATTTAGTGAATTCATACAAGAAGGGTACTTCTTATGAAGTAAGTAGTAAAACGAAGCTTTGTTTTAAAGATAGCTTCCAAGACTCGATGTCTAAGTCTTTAATTGAGCTTATAGCAGATAGGTATATGGATGAGAGCGAGATCCAGTCATGGAATTATTCAGAGTTAGCTATTAATTCCTTTAAAAAAACAAAAAAATTTCCACTAACAAAGATGCGTTTGCAAAAGTTTTTTGAAATAATGCAAGATGAACAATTTGAAATACATTTTACACACAATGTTTCTAAAAAGCCCGCTCTAGGAAGATTCTTGAAGCAACGACCTACTGTAAATGTTGCTATTTGTAAGAAAAATGATGAAGTAGAGATTGTATTTAATGATGCGGAAAAGTCAAAAATTTATTATGGCTTAGACGATGATTTTGAGTATATCTATTTTGATGGTAATATATACAATGTAGATACTGAGTTTGCTCAAAATATAAAGCCACTTTCCCGTTATCAAACAAGTAGCGACTCGAATTATATGTCACTACCTGAATCGCAGATAGAAACTGTGTTTACATCTGTATTCCCTAAATTAGGTAAAATAGCTGAGGTTCAAACTTGTGAAATTTTAGGAGAAAAATATTATAAGGCTGATCTAGATGCAAGGCTATACTTTGACAAGTTTAATAGCGGGATTAGTGTGAGAATTAATTTTTGCTATGATGATATTATTATAAATCCTCTCTCTTCAAAGCCTTTTAATTTAAAGTTAGGGGATAAGGTTCTAATAAGAGATGAAGAGAAAGAAAAATATATTGTTGAAATTTTAAAATCGTCAGGATTTAAAAAAATGTCAGATGTTATTGTGCTAGTAGAAGAGAAAATGGTGTATGATTTTTTAACTAATATTTTGCCAGAGCTAAAGAAAATAACTAAAGTTTATTATTCTGAGGATTTTAAAAGGCTTAAACTTGTTAGTTCGCCAAGTTTGAAGGCTAAGGCAAGGCTTAATTCAGAAGGTAGTTTGTTAGAAATGAATTTTGATTATGGAGATATTGATCCTACGGAATTAAAAGACGTTTTATCATCTTATAAAATAAAAAAGAAGTATCATAGATTAAAAGATGGAAGTTTTGTATCTCTTGAATCAGATGAGATAAAGGTAATGGCTGATGTGTTTGAACAATTAAATCTTTCACCTCAACAGATTGCAAGTGATAAGCTCCAACTACCTAAATATAGAGCAATCTATCTTGATGCGTTAGCTAAGGAGGAAGAAAGCTTTGCTTTGACAAGGGGGATGGGTGTTAAAAAATTAGTACAAGATATTTGTGAAACTTCTGATCTAGATTATGAGATCCCTAATGGTATAACAGGTGAGCTTAGGGATTATCAAAAGGTGGGTTTTAGCTGGCTAAAATCACTTGCGAAAAACGGGTTAGGGGGAATTTTAGCTGATGATATGGGTCTTGGAAAGACTTTGCAGGTTATTACCTTTATTATGTCTGAAAAGCAGGACGAAAATTTTGAGCCATCATTAGTTATTGCTCCATCTTCACTTTTATATAACTGGGAAGAAGAGGTTAAAAAGTTTGCGCCAACATTAAATGTTAAAATTGTAGCAGGAACAGTTTCTGAAAGAAAAGAGATTATTAAGGATTTGTCCGGTTTTGATATTGTTGTAACATCATACGGAATGGCAAAAAAAGATGTAACCCTGTATGAAGAAAGAAATTTTAAATACTGTTTTATTGATGAAGCACAACACATAAAAAATCCAAATACTTTAAATGCAAAATCTGTAAAAAAGATAAAAGCTAATGCATATTTTGCGCTAACGGGAACTCCTATAGAAAATTCTTTGACAGAGTTATGGTCTGTTTTTGACTTTTTAATGCCTGCATATTTATCTAGCCATAAGAAGTTTTCTAATCGTTTTGAAATTCCTATTATAAAACAAAAGGATGAGACGGCGATGGAGAACTTAAAAAGGCATATCAGACCATTTATTTTAAGACGTTTAAAAAAGGATGTTCTAAAAGAGCTACCGCCTAAAAATGAGATTAGAACAACTAATGAAATGACAAAAGAACAACAAAAGATTTATTTGGCTTACTTAGAAGAAGCTAAAGAATCCATAGCTAAAGAAATAAAAGAAAAAGGATTTGAGAAAAGTCAAATAAAGATTTTGTCAATTTTAACAAGGTTGAGGCAGATATGTTGTCATCCGTCAACTTTTATAGAAAACTACAAAGGTGGAAGTGGAAAACTAGAAATTTTTAATCAGCTAATAGGTGATTTAAAAGATTCGGGGCACAGGATCCTGGTTTTTTCACAGTTTACGACAATGCTTTCAATTTTAAAAAAAGAGCTGGATAAAACGCAAAAAACCTATTTTAGCTTAGACGGTTCTACGCCCTCACAAGAAAGAATGAGGATGGTGAATGCTTTTAACAAGGGTGAAAGGGATTTGTTTCTCCTTTCCTTAAAGGCGGGTGGCACAGGATTAAATTTAACGGGTGCAGATGTTGTTGTACATTTTGATCCGTGGTGGAATCCAGCAGTAGAGGAACAGGCATCTGATAGAGCATATAGGATAGGTCAAGAAAACTCTGTATCAGTATATAAACTAATTACCAAAAACAGTATAGAAGAGAAGATATTTAATTTACAATTAAGAAAAAAAGAGTTAATTGATGCTATTATAAATCCAGGTGAGAATTTCCTTACAAAAATGACCCCGGATGAAATAAAGGGGCTATTTGAGCTGGAATAATTGGGATTGTTTATTTGCATTAATTAAGGTTTAGAGAAAAAGTTTAAATATTGGGAGGAAAACATGAAAAAAGTACTTTTTATTAATGGACCAAATCTTAACTTATTAGGAAAGCGTGAGCCAAGTGTATATGGAACAACTACACTAGAGGGGATAAATAAGAATTTGATTGAAATTGCAAAAAAGTTAAATGTGCATGTTGAGTTTTTTCAATCAAATACTGAGGGCTTAATTATTGATGCTATTCATGATGCTATAGAAAAGTATGATTATTTAATAATAAACCCAGGTGCATACACCCATTATAGTATAGCTATTAGAGATGCAATAAAGGCTTCTATGATACCAACAATAGAGGTCCATATTTCAAATATTCATGCTAGAGAGGAGTTTAGAAAAACTTCAGTTATAGCGCCCGTTTGTATTGGTCAAATTTCAGGGCTTGGCGCTAAAGGCTATGAGTTTGCTTTAAGAACTGTTTAAGAAGCTTATTAAAATAAATATTTAAAATTTGGATTTAGGGGAGATTAAAAAGGTGAATATTTTAAACGTAGAGGGCATAGGCTTGAATCCCGTGCTACAAAAAAATGTTTTTAAAAAAAATAGTAAGGCTTATGATAGTGCTGTTTTGGCTATGGAGCCTTATTTTACCGATACAAAAAATATAGACACATTGCTAGTGCGAAGTGCAAGACGAGAAAATCTTTTGTGGAGGCAAAAATATGGGGATTTGGTTTGTGATTTGGACAAGGATATATACAATAGATGTATGGAAAAGGTTAAGCCTTTACTAAAAAAGTATGAAAAGGATCTAGAACTCTCGCCTAAAGAAGGTGTTGGAACAATAATAATGGGATTGCCAGGTTCAGGGAAAACAACTGCATTAGAATACTTAGCTAGTTTAGGGCTTGTAGAAAAAGATTATATAGAAACAGCATTTAAGCCTAATGCAGATGAAATAAAACGTAAGCTTCCTAATTATGATGTATCTAAAGGAACGAGTGAAATTGTACATAATGAATCTGTTAAATTCTTAGAAAAAATAGTAAAAGACGGTATGAAGCAAAAGGTAAACGTTATTATAGAAATGTCGGGTGGATATTTTGATTATATAAAGAGAACTATAAAAAGAATGCAAGTAAATGGTTATAGGAAGATTAATATTGTTTATATAGACATACAACCAGAGACCTCGATGAAAAGAATTGCCGCAAGGTTTGAGAAAACTGGTCGATTTTTAGATCCTAAAGTTGTTTATGATTTAGCGAGAGTAAGAGATAAAAAGTCTGCAACAAGAGATTATACAATGCATCCAGCCGATAACTTTACTTACCTAAGAACTTTAGGCAAGTATGGAAAATTAGATTTTTCTAGTGCCAAATCAACTAAACTTAATTTCTTTTGGGTGGATAACAATGGTAAGAAACCCTGTGTTGTCAATGCAAATTAATTTACTCACATTGAATTTTAATATGCAATAAACGAACAAAAAAATAGGGCGTGTAATATGCCCTATTTTTTGCATAGGTACTTTCCTTTTCTGCACCTATAGTCGCATAAATATGCCGAAGGTCGGACTCGAACCGACACGATATTGCTACCGCTGGATTTTGAGTCCAGTGCGTCTGCCAATTCCACCACTTCGGCATTGATTTAATTGTACATATCAACATGTACAAACCAACATTAAAAAGTATAACATGTTTCAAGAATTTTTCAATAGGAAAAACAAAAAAATAAAAATTTAATTTCGAGTTAACTTTAGAAATTTTAAGAATTCAGTGTTAATATTGACTTTAGGTGCTATTGCAAATATAATGACAAGGAAGATAAATGAACAAATAATTTTTTATGTTAGGGGGAGTTATGTTATGACTTTAGATAAGAAGACAGAAAAAAAGAAAGAATTAAAGAAAGCGTATGATGAAATGTCGGGTCATGTAAAACTTTTATCCGATGGGAATCCACATATTTATTCTAAGGCAAATAAAGTTTGGGATAGTTATACTAAAGGATTATCAAATAATAATGTTGATGAATCGATCCAGGTGATAGCAGGGCTGGGGAAATTTGTATTTGATTCTATTCCACATGTTATAACAGCAGTATCGGAAGATAAGACAAAACAGGATATACTAGATGGAAAATTTACAAAACAAGATGTACAAAAGAGAATTAAGGGTTTGGATGCACAGTCTGCTTTGACAAGAAATATGATAAAATCTGCAGTTACCGTAGGTTCTAATCCAAATAACAATTTTGCGGGTGACCTTTTTAGTATTGTTGTTGGTGTTAGTAGGGGAAGTAGCGCTGTTGAATTTGCTATAAAAAATAATAGTTTTAATGGTGTTAAGGCACTTTTAGACACAAAAGGTGATACTGACAATTTAAGTAATGGCAATGCGCCAATACATAATGCTTTTGGGTATTATAATAGAAGGGTAGACCCAAATGAAAAAAATGCTGACCTTTTACAATATTACATGTTAGCTAACAGGAAAATGATACAAAAGTATGTTGTGGACAAGACAAAAGATGTAAATATTCAAAATAGTTTGGGGGAAAATGTTTTACATGTAATTGCCGATAATGAACGCTTAAATGTTGATAATAAAGATATTATTGATGAGTTGGTAAAAAAAGGAGTAGATGTTAATCATAAGGACATGAATGGGTTTACACCTTTGCATGTTGCCTCGAATGTTGGGAATAGTAAATTTATAGATACTTTATCAGATTACAATGTATCATTAGAAGCAAAGAATAAGTATGACCAAACACCTCTTCACATTGCAGCTTTAGCGGATGAGGCGGATTGTTTTGAGAGTTTATTAAAAATGGGAGTAAATCCAAATAAAAAAGATATTAGAGGTAAAACAGCCTTTTATTATTTCGAGAATGATAAACATATTCTAAAAATAAAGCATGTTAAAGATCAAAAATCAGAGCTTGAAAAAGCTGAAAAAAGAAGCGAAATAATAAAAAAATATAAAGATACTTTGGGTGTAAATGTGCAAAAAGAGGTTAGTTTAGGCGTTTAAAATAGATATTATTACAAAAGAAATTGGGTTTTATCCAGTTACTTCTTGAATTTTTTAAGACATTTCACTGCAATCTATAGGAGCTGATGAAAATATGGGTGTAAATCTTATTGACTCTGTTGTAAATGGCTATAGTAGTAGAGAGGTTAAGGATTTTTTGAAAAAACCAAATAACAGAGGTGTGACGTATTGCGATATATTAACAATTAGTGATAGTATTAACAAAATAATAGAGACAGCGTTAAAGGATTTAAAAAATGAGAGTAAAGATCTGTTTAAACCCTTAAGAAAGAGCGATACTTTTTTATTCCCAGATATTCATGGAAGATTAGATTTGTTTGTTCAAAATATGTATATGGCAGGTTTGATAGACAAACAAGGGAATTGGAAGGGGAATAAAAAGACAGCCGTTTTATTAGGAGACTTAATAAGCAGAGGGACATATTCTGTAGAGACATTGATATATGCTCGTTCGTTACAAGAACAATCAAAGCTTGTTGGGGGAAATTTTGAGGTTTTGATAGGAAATCACGAACACTGTGTTTTAAATGATGCTTGCTTAGACTTTTACAATATGTCGAATGTAAAGTTAGTGGGTGAATTGTTAAAAGAAAACATAGAAAAAGGACATACAAAGATTGCATACGCAGATAATAGTAAGAATATGATTTGTGTTCATGCTGGAATTGAAAAAGAAATTCTAAAATGGGCTATTAGAGAGATAAAACCAAGTCTTGCTCTTAAGCTATTTCCTGATAGGAAAATAGCTTCGAGTGAGATTTTTGATTTAATGGAGAAAAACAATATAACAATTGAGCATATAGCTGATTGGATGAATAGTGTTTTTGGAAAAGATTTGTCTGCAGACGCACCTTTGTTAAGAAATTATAGTGTAGGTGCGGATGTTTCGGGTGTGATAAATTCTAGAAAAAAAGATATGCAGAAGGATGTTCAAAATATTTTAACTGATAAAACCTATAAAATGAATCAGTTTGTAGGTCATACTACTACTGACAATCCATTTAATCTAGCCAATGCAAAATCTTTTGGCGCTGTAAAGAAAATAAATCGTAGATTTTATTTAGATTATGATTTACTAAGAGGAAAAATGGCTTTTGTGGGTATAGATGGAAAAAATGTTTATCAGATGCATTCAAAAGCAAATGGTTTAGACCAAAACTGTAAACCTTATAAACAAATTAAAAAGGGAATACCTGAACATTTAATCGATACAGCGGGCTGTTACCATGGTAATACAAAAAAATTAGATTTTTCAAACTGGAGTTTAAAATTAATTGCTAGGTTGCCAGAAACCCATAAAAAGTTAGAAAAATCTTTAGTGATGTAAAATATTTTGATACACCGTATATGGTTACTTTGATTTTCTTTCTTTTTGTCGAATAGTTTCAAATTATTAGTAAGTAGAGAATTTTAAATTAAAGAAATTCCATTAGGCATTAAGTGAACAAGTGTACATTTATTTATATTTTCTGATTTTTCCACTTTAAAAGTTAAAATTTGCATAAAAATGCGACAAAATAACAACTTGTAAATTACCACAATTTGCAAGTTGTTATTTTGTAGTGCCAGAAACTGGGATAAATACAAAGTGTTTTATCAAGATTCTTAAGATGAAAAATATTTAATTAGTGGAAAAGGTAAAAAGAGTCAATTTTCTAAAAAGGGACATGGCTTAAAAAACAATGATGGTAAGTTGGCAGATAAGAAAACCATCGAAAAGAAAAAACTTGATTGACATAAAAAGTTATGATATAATCATGTTAAGGTTATTAAAATTTATTATCTGCTTAGACGCTTTATAATAAATGATAAAATCCGATCAAAATTAAAAACGAATGAAACATTTATATTATTAATAGAAATAAACTTTTTAATTAAACTCAAAAACGTATGTAGTTATTTTTTAACAATATAAAACAATATTTTAGAGGAGGTAATCAATGTGTTTAAGATTTTAAAAACTACGCAAAAAACTTTACTTTACTTATTTTTACTCACACTTAGCTTTACTGTTGCATTGGGAAATCTTTATGTTCAAGCCCAAGAGGAAGATGTTGGTGAAAGCTTATTAGGTGAAACAGCAGTTGTTGAAAATGAAGAAGAGTATGAAGAAGATTCAGAAAGAACTGAGGAGCTAGACGGCGACGAAGAGGATGAAAAAATTAATGAAGACGAAGAGGATGAAAATACTAATGAAGATGAAGAGGATGAAAAAAATAATGAGGCGGAAGAAGATTCTGTAAATGCAAGTGAATCTGAAGATGTTGAAAAAGCGGAAGAAGATTCTGTAAACGCCAGTGAATCTGAAGATGTTGAAAAAGATGATGATGAGTCAGATTTAGCTCAAGAGCTTTCGAGAGAAAGTGATTTAGATGTTCTTAATAGTAAATCAATGGAAAGGGTTATAACTGGAAACGTTGATAATAAAGATGATGTAGATGTAAATATTACATCTAACGGAGAAGATTCTCAAGTTAGGCAAATAGGAGATACTCAAAATCAAGAGATTTTAGAGGAAAACACTGAAGAAGCTGAAAAAAATGTAGCAGAGGAGACTAATGGAGAAAGTACGAAAAAATCTTTTTTTGCTAGGTTAACGATGAGGGTTAGAATTGTAGGAACTGGTGATCATACAGAGATAATAGGAATTGTTTTGGCTTTATTTATGATGATAGCAATGATGTTAATAGCGATGATGAATAACTTCTTTAATCAAGACGATGATGACAGTAATGACGAAGATGACGAAGATGACGAAGATGATGAAGATGAAGATGATGAAGATGATGACGATGATGAAGATGATGATGATGAAGATGATGAAGATGAAGATGATGAAGATGATGAAGATGATGAAGATGATGACAGCGATGATTATGAAAACAATGAAATTGGACAACAGACGCAAATTGAAATCTTTTTAGAAATGATTATGGAGTTGTTTAGACAAATTACAACTAACTACAATGAAAATGATGAAGATGATGACGACGATGACGACGATGACGACGATGACGATGACGATGATGATGACGATGATGATGACGACGATGATGACGACGATGATGATAATGATAATGACGATGATGATGACAAAGATAATATAAAAGAAAAAATCTCAATTTCGTTGTTCTTCTCAATGTTATTAAATTATATAACAAAATTAATAAATGAGAATGAAATGAACGACGATGATGATGACGATGATGACGATGATGATGATGACGACGATGATGATGACGACG
>CAZTHU010000036.1:9897-11483 GCA_964613575.1 uncultured Eubacteriales bacterium
GACGATGATGACGATGATGATGATGACGACGATGATGATGACGACGATGATGATGACGATGATGATGACGATGATGATGATGACGACGATGATGACGACGATGATGATGATGACGATGATGACACAGGTTCAAATTCTTTTAGAGATTCTAAAATGGTAAAGGAAAGTGAAGCACATAGATACGGTGTTTAATATATTTTAAGTTTAAATATAATTAAAAAATCAGCTAGTTATTTTGACTAGTTGATTTTTTTTAGTTAAGAAAAATGTATAAAAAAAGTTTTTTGCAATATTAATATAATAAAACTTTTTATGGAGAACTGATGAGTAGAAAACTTATATTAATATTTTGTAGTATTTTTGCGACTATAGTTTTATTTGGTTTTATTGTAGCTAAAAATACTAATAATTCAAACCCAAAAAAGCAATTGGAAAATTGGATGGATGTTTCTAGCGTGTGTAAAAATATGGATTATGAAAAAAATATAGAAGGATGTTTAGATGAAATTACTACTGAACATGGTAATGAAGAAGTTAGATTAAAAATTTGCATTGCTAATGAGGATGAATTAGATTCTGAACTTTTCGAAGACTTTATTTGGGGTTCAACTAAATATATCATTCAGATAATGGAGGTTGATTTAGAAGAAATTAGCCAGTGTTCTAATTTACTTGTAACAGAGAAACTTATTGTTGAAGATAAAAAAGCAAGAATGCACTTGAAAAAAGCTATAGCAAACAATGCTAAGTTGGTAATTGTAACGGATAAAACACCTTTTGTTATACTATCTCTTCTAGATATAAATATAGGGGAAGTCTCACCAACAAATATTTATCCTAAATGTAGCGATATTGGTGCAGTAGGGATTTATAGAGAAGATTCAAACTACGTAGTTGGTTATGCAAAGCTTAATCTGGTTGCAAGGTACTCAAGGGATTACTACAATACCCTTTTGAGGGGATTTTTGTAATAGTTTTGAGTTTAATATAGAATTATTAATGCTCTCTTCTAGTTTTTCAACTACATCGGGAAAAAAAGCAGCCGTTTGCTCGATATTTTCATTTGCGAAAGAGAGGTTATCCATTATAGTTTCTTGTTTTTTTTCTGCGTCTTTTAATAAAGTTGAATAAATGTTGTCTAATGCCTGATTTGGATAGGCTTTAGAAAGTATTTTTAAGATACTTTCTTTACACTTTTCTATAACAGGAGGCATGATGTCGGGTAATAGTTTTTTTATTTTTAAATTCCCATATAAGTCTTGTGTTTGGGTGTTATCAAAAATTTTTACTAAACTTTTTATCGGATCGTGTCCTGCATTTAGGTACCTGAGGAAGGCGTCGTTATTAGAAATATATTCTGATGATTCTAAGAAGGTATTAGCAGAGTTAAAAGCTTCTTTTAATTCTGCGTCATTAGCTTTTTCAACAATGGATTCAATCTTGCCAGTATAATTTTCAAAATTATATAGTGTTAAATTTGAAATTAGATTAGCTATGCGCTTTGCTTTAATTTCACCTTTTGTTTTATTTTGTGGATCAAATGCGGTAAAAAGACTTTTAGTAGGAGAAGCATCCTCTTTCAGTCA
>CAZTHU010000037.1:0-2828 GCA_964613575.1 uncultured Eubacteriales bacterium
TAAATAATGTTTTTTAGGTAATTCTTTACGATATTTTATTATTATTTTTTTTTATAGTCAATATTTTTTTTTGTTTTATTACGAATATGTTGGTAATAAAATATTTGAAGCGTTTCCAATTCACTTTAAATTTTTAATAAGGTTAAAATTTTAAAGTGAATATAGAGAAAATTCTTATATAAAATGTATTGCAAATTTTGAAGAAAAAAGTGATAATAAGGGAAGTCTTTTAAAAATTGATAAATGTGAGGATGGTTTATTATGTTTGAGTCTAGATATTTTAGGTTTACTGTTTGGTTATTTTTGATTTTGTTGATAGTTTTAGTGTCAACACAAATAAGTTTTATATTTAAGCCCATTGTTGTTCTTGTGCAAACTTTTTTCTTGCCGATTTTTCTTTCTGGTGTTTTATATTTTATCCTCTCACCGCTTGTTAATTTCCTAAATAGAAATAATATGTCTAGAGGGAATTCTATATGGATTATTTACTTATCGGTAGCTATTGTTTTGATGTTTACAATGTTTGCAATAGGTCCGATACTAAGTCAAGAGATTCAAGATGTGGAAGAAAAACTTCCTTCATTTATAGATGAAATTCAAGCAAAGTTTTTAGAGTTTCAAGATAACCCATTATTTGAGAGGCTATCACAGATTGAAGCGTATTCTCCTGAGGGTTTAGCAAAGAGTTTTTCAGAATATTTGGATGTAACTATAAGTTCTATTGGAAGCAATGTTTTATCTATTACAATATTTGTTACAAACATCTTAATGAGCTTGATACTTGTACCTTTTATACTCTTTTACATGTTAAAAGATGGAGATAAGCTAACTAAGTTGATCCTAAAATTGTTACCTGAACAGCATGAAGATGATGCGAAGCGAATTTTAATTGATATGCATGATACTTTAGGTAGATATATAAAGGGACAGTTAACGGTTAGTTTTTTCGTAGGTATTATTCTATATTTTGGGTTTTTATTTGGGGGGTTAAACTATGCATTGTTGCTAGCATTTATAGCTTTAATTACAAATATTGTACCTTTTATAGGGCCTATAATAGGAACAATTCCGGCGATTATAATTGCTATAACACAGTCTCCTTTTATGGCAATTTATACACTTATTCTAATTGTTGTCGTACAGCAAATAGAAAGTCTTTATATATCGCCTAGAGTAATGGGGAATAAGCTTTCTTTACATCCAGTTTTGATTATATTTATTATTCTTTTTGCAGGAAGATTTGCAGGTTTTGTTGGTATTATAATAGGGGTTCCAGCGTTTGCTATTTTAAGGGTATTTGTTATTCATGGCAGTAGATTATTAAAATTAAGAAAAAATGTTTAAATTTTACTATTCGTGGTAAAAATTAAATTCAACTAATACTTCATTCAAGATTCAAGAAGTTGGGTATAAAGGCTAGATTTAGATTGAAATTTTCTGTATATAATGATATAATATATATGTAAACTTTTTTAGCTACTTCAATTTACCTAGGAAGGATGAGACTAAGATGGAATCTAATGTTAATTACATTACGTACTTATTTGTTGCAGTTGTTTGCTTTCCTATGATAGTAGGTTTAATTAAAGGAATTAGCACAAAATCTGTTGTTAATGCTTTTGTAACCTTAGTTGAGATGATAGAAATATTTGTTTTAATATTCATTGCATTAGCTTTTGTAAAAGAACTTTTTATAGATACTAATAGCTTAGGATATAAAGCTACTTCTTATTTGATTCCAGAGTTTATGAAGGATAAGTTTATAGATATTCCATTGTTGCCGTATGTAATATTTGGGCCTATTTTGCTGTTGTTATTTGTTCTTATCACGTCGCACTATTTACGCCCCCTATATACAGAATTTTTTGAGGGAATACATGAAAGGTTAAATGATTACATCAGAAAAATACCTAGAATAGCAAGACATTTTATGGGAGGTGTTGCAGCAATACCTGTTTCCCTTATAATGAGTGTTTTGTTAGCGTTAGTTCTAAATTTTGTTGTGTATTTCATGCCAACAAGTATAATTTCTGAGATGGCTTATGATTCTAAAGTTTATGGACAAGTATTTGAAAAAACGATTAAGCCTGCTGTTGGCTCAAGCCTTTCTAAAGATATACCGCTCGTTGCTACTAGGCTGTTTGCTAGTCCAAGTGATTCTTATACTGTTTCGGAAGATAATTTAGATAGAAACGATAAGGTTATTGAATACTTCAATGGGGTTACGCTTACCGAAGCTGTAGAGTTTGATGAAAATATCGAAAATTTTGCGCTTGAAATTACAAAAGGTTTAGATACGGATAGAGAAAAAGCGTATGCTATTTACGATTGGATAAGAAATAATATAGAATATGATGATGACAAGGCTGAAAATATTGTAAAGGATACAAGTCTTTACTATTCTGGTGCAAAAGTAGCTTATTATGAGAAAAAGGGGATATGTTTTGATTATGCTTCTCTTTTTATATCAATGGCAATAGCAAACGAAATGACGGTTTCTTTAGTTACAGGTTTAGGTTATAATGGTCTTTTTTGGGGAGACCATGCTTGGAATCAAGTGTATTTGTCAGAAGAAGATAGATGGGTAAATGTAGATGCTACTTTTGGAATAGCAGGAGAGTACTTTGATAACCGAGATTTTAAAGCAAATCATAGGCATGAGAAGGTAAGACAGATTTGGGAGGTTGAAAGAGAGGTTACGATGACAATATCATCGTAGAATAAGAAAAAGGAGCGCAATCTATTTGATTGCGCTCCTATTTAAGTAGAGAACCCATTTTAGCAAAAAGCGCTAAAATGGGTTCTCTACTTAGAAGGAAACTCCTGCT
>CAZTHU010000037.1:2928-11419 GCA_964613575.1 uncultured Eubacteriales bacterium
TCACACCATTTTAGCAAAAAGCGCTAAAATGGGTTCTCTACTTAGAAGGAAACTCCTGCTCGGTATCTCGCATGAGTAAGTGATTCACACCATTTTAGCAAAAAGCGCTAAAATGGGTTCTCTACTTAGAAGGAAACTCTTGCTCGGTACCTCGCATGAGTAAGTGATTCACACCATTTTAGCAAAGAACGCTAAAATGGGTTCTCTACTTAATTTCTTGAACCCATCCAAAGGGATCTTCTCCTTTTCCGTATTGCATTGATGTTATTGAAGAATATAGTCTTTCAGCTATAGGGCCAGTTTTCATATCGTTTATGATGAGTTTTTCTTTGTTGTAAGCCAACTCTCCAATTGGAGAAACAACTGCAGCTGTACCTGTACCGAAAGCTTCTTTAAGTTTTCCGTCTTTATAAGCTTCATAAACTTCGTTTATTGCAAGTTTTCTTTCAGTGACTTTATAGCCCCAATGTTTTAAAAGATTTATGCTAGAGTCCCTTGTTATGCCAGGTAAAATACTTCCACTATCTAGAGTTGGCGTTATTATTTCATCTCCTATTACAAAAAATACATTCATTGTGCCTACTTCCTCAATATACTTTCTTTCGATTGCATCTAACCATAAAACTTGGCTATAACCCTTGTCTTTAGATTCCATTTGGGCTTTCATACTTGCGGCATAGTTACCTATAGTTTTTGCAAACCCTACTCCACCACGAACTGCACGAACATAGTTTTCCTCTACATATATCTTTACAGGATTTATTCCTTCAGGATAATAAGAGCCAACTGGAGATGTTAGGATCATAAATTTATATGAATTTGAGGGTCTAACACCTAAAAATGGGTCAAGCGCAAAAACAAATGGACGTATATAAAGAGAGGTACCATGTTTTTGGGGGATCCATTGTTTATCTAGCGTTATAAGTTTCTTTAAGCTTTCTAAAGCAGTATTAATAGGGATCTCGGGTATGCACATTCTTTTGTTTGATGCATTTAGACGCTCGAAGTTTTTTTCCGGTCTAAAAAGATAGACTTTTTCACCATTTTTGTAAGCCTTCATACCTTCAAAAACTGACTGTCCATAGTGAAGAACCATGGCTGATGGATGAATTTGAATGGAGGAGTATTCGCTAATGGTTGGAGAATGCCAGCCTTCCTTGTCATAGTTCATAGAAAACATATGATCCGAAAAAAACTCACCAAAACCTAAAGTGTCAGGGTTTGGGATAGGTTTTGGTTTTTTTGTTTTGTTAATAATAATATCAGACATAAAAAATCCTCCTTATAAAATATTGTAATTTACGCATACAGACATATTAGTATTATATTATAATAAATCAAGCTTTTTGCAAACAATAATTTGAATAACCTAAAAAATTATTGAAAATTAGTAGTTTTGATTGTAAAAATTAGTATAAAATGTTATACTTTGGCTTGGTAAGGGGGTTGTTTGATAAACAGAAATCTTAGCGTTAGGAGGAATCGGACAAACTCAATTTTATATATAGGGGTGAATTATGACTAGTAGATTTTATCCACATGAAATGGTCGAAAGCTTTGAAGATATAGATGCAAATTTTTTAAAACAAAAGGGTATTGATACTTTGCTCGTAGATATAGACAATACGATAGCAACGCATCAAACTAAAGAGCCAACTGAAAATGTTTTAAATTGGTTAAGTCAATTAAGGCAAAATAATATTAAGGTATGTATTTTTTCAAATGCGAATAAAAATAGGGTTGAGCTTTTTAGTAGAAACTTAAATATTCCAGCTATACATAGAGCTAGAAAACCTGCACTTCAAAAGTTTAAAAAAGCATTAACACTTTTAGATTCTAGTAAAGAAAAGTCGGCTATTATAGGAGATCAATTATTTACAGATGTGTATGGTGGTAAAAGAATGGGAATGTTTACAATTTTAGTAAAGCCGCTATCATCTAGAGAGATACTGTTTGTTAAGCTAAAAAGGTATATTGAGAGAATTGTTTTGAGAAACTTTAAAAAGGGACAAGATAGTAAAAATTAGATTAAATTATTGGGAGTGATTATTTTGGTTCTAAATAGGTTTGTGACGGGGACAACTAAAATGTTAGCGTTAGTCGGTAATCCTGTAGAGCATACATTATCACCTTTTATTCATAATACATTAAGTAGAGAGCTAGGAAGAGAACTTATTTATGTGCCCTTTAGGGGCAATATAAATAGGTTGGATTATATGGTAGAGGCATTTAGAGAGCTAATGGTAGTAGGGTTTAATGTGACGGTGCCATTTAAAAGAGATATAATGAAATATATAGATGATAATTCTAGAGAAGCTATTTTGATGGGCGCTGTTAATACTGTAAAAATGGTTGAAAATAGACTTTGTGGATTTAACACTGATGCTGCGGGATTTTTAAGGGCACTTAAAGATTTTGGAGGAACCTGTAAGGGAAAGAGTGTTGTAATAATAGGAGCGGGTGGTTCAGCTAGAGCTATTGGAGTGAAACTTGCGATGGAAAATGTTGGAAACTTGCGCATAATAAACAGAACATTGTCAAATGCAGATGATTTAGCTAGTATAATAAATGAAAATATTGAAAATATTGCTAGTGCTTATTCTTTAGATAGCAATGAGGCAATTGATATTATAAAAGAAAGTGATATCGTTATCAATACTACAAATGTTGGATTATATCCGTATGTTGAAAGTGCACCGATAAAGGATGTTCAGGTTATAAATTCAAATCATTTTGTATATGATATAATATATAATCCTTTTGAAACAAAACTTTTGAAAGAGGCTAGAAAAAGAGGCGCAACTACCTTAAATGGTCTGGGTATGTTGGTTCATCAAGCAATTTTAGCGTATGAAATATGGACGGGTGAAATTATCTCTAAAGAACTATCAGATCAAATAACTAAAAATATAAAAAAATTATTGTAAACTAGAAGGATATCTTTTGAGTTATGTAGAATTATGTATATAGAGATAAAATATTATGTTTATCAATTATGGAATAAGTGTACTGGTTTGAAGTTTTAGGATCAGAAATCACTTAAATAATGGAAGGAGGGGTTAAAGAAAAATATCAGGGTAAATATAGTATATTTTATATCCTTTGGTAGTAATTTAATATAGAAAGGTGGTTGCCGATATGAGTAAAGGTAAAAAGGCTCGTTATGACATGGCAGTATTAGCACTTTTTGTAGTGTTGTTAGCCGCTGTATTGATTACACCCTCTGTTACTGGATTTGTAAACATTAATGACCCTGATCCTAGTGATGACTTAAAAATGAGAGTTTTGATGGAAAACGCATTAGTTAGAATGCAAAGGCAAGGGAAGATTGAGCTTTCTGAAGAGTTAAGTAGGGAGGATTTAAAGGAAAACTTTAAGGATTTCTTTGGAGAAGTTCCTACTCCTATTAAAGAAGGTTACTTTTACAATGTGGATCCCATAACAGGGAAGGTGAGCTTGTCAAATGAGAAGTTAGAAGGGAAAATTTCATTCTAAGCAGATACTTGGTGGATAAGGTATAAAAACCAAAGGTGGCATAGCCTTTGGTTTTTTGTTGCAAAAAAGAAGTTGTGTTGATAGAATACGTGATATAGTGTGATTGTATAGGAGGAAATTTGTTTTGAGCTTAGAAATTGACTTAGAAAGAAAAAAAGAAGATACTCTGTCTACAAGTTATACCGCAAGAGGTAATTGGCAAAAGCTTATTAAAAGGGCTTTAAAAATTACAAGAGGGTCGTTTGAGGGATCTAAGGGGCTTATAGAAGATTATTATTTGGAGCATTTAGATCCAAAGCATCAATATGGTTTTGAACACATGGAATTATATATTGATTTGTGGAAAAAATCTGGGGAAAGAGATTATTTTAAGTGGCTTAAACATCATCGAAATACTACGTGTGAAAAGAAAAGAACATTTGTTGCTTATTTGAAAAATAAACCTATGTTTGAGAATACAAAAGCTAAAATTGAAAATGGATTCTTGAAACCTAAGGGTATATTTTTAGCAGAGTGGGTAAGGCGGATTAGTCAAAATAAAGAAAATAGGTTGATTTTTGTTGTAGATAAAAATTATAATCTATATGTAGCGTTTAAAGAGAAAACTCAGCATGGTAAAGTCCAACATTCATCCTTTTTGGATGGTGCGCCTGTAAGACTTGGCGGGTTTATAGAAATAGATAATAAATATAATATAAAGTACATATCAAGTAATACGGGGCATTATAGAACTCAAAAAGAACATTTGACAGATTATTTGAAACATCTTAAAGATAAAAAACTAATTGATATAGAAAAGGTATATGTTCAAGTTTTTGGAGAAAAAAAGCTCCTAGCAAAAGAATTTTTAGATAATCAGATTTAATATCAAAAATACGTTAAGTGACAAGAATGTTTTGCCGAATTGATATTTAGTAGGTTATTTTATTCCGCATAAAGTCATCGCTCTACATGAAGTAAGGTGATTTTAAAAATGCGAGTTTTACTTGCTAACAAGATAGTTATTATTTTTGTGTGATTTAGGGTAGAAAAAATTGTGGAGGTTTGTGGAAATGGATATTTATTATGGGATAGTTTATCTTTTGTTGGGGCTTTGTATAGGGTCGTTTTTGAATGTTGTAATATATAGAGTTCCTAAGGAAGAATCAATTGTTAAGGGTAGATCGGCCTGTACAAAGTGTGGTAAACAACTAGGTTTTTTTGATTTAATACCTGTTTTAAGCTTTGTGTTTTTAAGGGGTAAATGTAGATATTGTAAAGAAAAGATATCAGCTCGTTATTGTATAGTTGAACTTATAACAGGATTGGTTTTTTTAGGGATATTTATAAAGTATGGTTTGAGTGCGGAATTGTTCTTTTTTAGCTTTTTAATGAGCATATTAATAGCGGTTTTATTTATAGACATTGAGCATATGATAATCCCTGATGGATTGGTAATAACTGGTTTAATTGGTGGAGTGGTGTTGATTTTTTATAATGCGTTTTTCTCATTTGATTATTTTGGCCAGTTTGATGCTTGGTGGATGCCTTTTATAGGGATGTTGGTTGGTCCTGTTGCGCTTTTAATTTTGGCTATTATTGGTTCGTTATTATATGGTGGAGCGGAGGTTATTGGTGGTGGAGATATAAAGATATATGCACCTATTGGCATATTTTTAGGCTGGGGAATGGCTGGCGTGTCATTATTCTTCTCATTTATAATTGGAGGTTTTATAGGAGCATTATTGTTGCTTTTTAGAAGGAAAAAAAGAGATGCTCACATACCTTTTGGACCCTTTATTGTTATAGCAACATATGTTACAATTTTATATGGTAAGGATATAGTCTTGTGGTATTTTACATTTTAAAAAAGTTTTAGGAGGAATTTTATGAAAAAAATTAGAAACTTAATGGAGGAAATAGTTTTTGAAGCTATGGATGAGATATTAGAAGAGATAAGTGTATGTTCTTGTGAAACTTGCTATAGTGACATTGCTGCAAAGGCATTAAATGATCTTGAACCAAAATATTTTGTAACGGAAAAAGGAAAACTATACTCAAAGATGCAAGCTTTAAAAACGCAAACAGAAGTTGATGTTGTTTCAGCTGTAACAAAAGCTGCTGTACTTATAAAAAGGCATCCAAGACATTAACTATGATGATAAACAGAAATCTAAGTTGTACTGTAAATAGAGTTACTCTCCGCCTGTAGAGGAGGTAGTCTTAGAGATAGTAGGAGTCAGATAAAATGATGGTGAAACGTAGTTGAACAGTAGCTTAACTATCGTTTCACCATCGTTTAATTATTTAATAACTATTTATTGAGGCCTTGCCTTTTTATGGGAAATATTTTATTATTAAAATATCCTATAGAAGGGGGATGCTTGTATGAGAATAAAATTTAAGAATATTGGGACAACCCTAGTTGTATTTTTGCATGGTGAGATAGATCATCATTGGGCAGAGTACTTTAAAAATAAGGTTGATGGTGAAATTTTAAATAGTAAAACGAGGAATGTAATTTTTGATTTTGAAAAAGTTTCTTTCATGGACAGCTCTGGCATTGGTGCTATAATTGGACGCTTTAAAAATATAAAAAGTATTAGAGGAAGGCTTTTGGTAGTAAATGTTAAAGGACAGCTGCTACGGCTTTTTAATATGGCGGGTTTAGGAAAACTCGTTCCTGTCTGCGATAACTTAGATGCTGCGTTATCAATGGTAAGGAGGGAGAGTGCATGAATTTAATAAATCAGGTTTATGTGGAGTTTGCAAGTAAGTCTATAAATGAAGGATTTGCTAGAAGTTTGGTTTCTTCGCTATTAGCTCAGATAGATCCTATCATTGAAGAGGTAGAAGATGTTAAAACTGTTGTTTCAGAAGTTGTTACAAATTCAATTATTCACGGATATGAACATAAAGACGAGGAAAGCCTAATAACATTAAAACTCTTGTTATATGAGAACTCAATTGAAATAGTATGTTCTGATTTTGGAGGAGGCATAAAAAATATAGAACAAGCAAGGCAGCCACTTTTTACATCAAAACCAGATTTAGAAAGGTCAGGATTAGGCTTTACCATTATGGAAAATTTTATGGACGATATACAGATAACATCTGAAATAGGAAAGGGAACAACTGTAAAACTGAACAAAAAATTTCGTTCAATTGTTAGTAAGGTAGCAGTTTAATAATAACCACAAGGAAAATAAAAAAAATCTAACCTTTCAGGTGGGGGGGATGCCCCATATGAAAGGTTAGAAATAGTTATCAGCTCTATGTTTATAGTTAGTTTGTGTGTTCATTTTTATCTAATGAATCTTGAATACTTTCTACTCCTGGTGTGTCCGAATCGATTGTTAATCTTTGGTTCATGTTTTCATAGATTTCTTTGTAAAGTTTAAAAATTTTAAAAGCATCTGGATTTTCAAAATTTGTGTCGGGATGATAAGTCTCTAGTATACCCTTCCAGCCAATTCTAAGTATCTCAGATTGAATTTGATTAAACCTTTCAATAACCCTTTCACTATTGTTCTCATAATTCATAAAATGACCTCCTCGTAAAAATTTTAATATATATATACTTTAATAATTAACTATAACTAACGTACAAATGATTAACATAACTTATTGTATCTTTAGTATAACACTATTCAATTATCTTTACAAGGGGTTACATAAAAAAATAGTAAAAAAGTGCGCAAAGTTCTTACGCACTTTTTTACTATTTAAGAAACGGCTTTAAACTTGCTGTAAGTAAAAAGCGTACTTGAAAGTTATGAGTTATGTTCGTTATTTAGTCTAAGTTGATAAACTTAGGGAGTTTAAAGCAAGAATGTAATATATCTTTATTGATGTATCTAGTATTTGGAGACAACTTAGATGTATCTATATTTATATCTTGCTTAGAGCCTAGTGTGAAGCTCCAAAGTCCACCTGGATATGTTGGCACAACAGCGGTATAGAGTTTTGCTTCATTAAAAAGTTCTTTTATATTACTGTAGGATTGTTTTAATACATCCATGTGAAAGATTGGTGATTGACTTTGGCAAACCATCACGCCGTCAGATTTTAAGCTGTTATATATGTCATTGTAAAAATCATATCTAAACAGTATCTCAGCAGGGCCTATAGGATCAGATGAATCAACGATAACCATGTTATAATGGTTTTGTTTTTCTTTTACATACTTTGCGCCATCTTCAAAAAGATAGTTTATTCTTTGATCTGAAATATTGTTAGATATTTCTTGTAAGTGCTCTTTGCAAGAACTTATTACTAATTCATCTATTTCTACTAAATCTATATTTTCTACAAAGTCATATTTTGTCAATTCACTTACTACTCCACAGTCTCCTCCTCCTATAACAAGAATGTTTTTAGGATTAGAATGTGTGAGGATAGGAATATGAGATATCATTTCATTATAAATATGACCGTCAAGGGCTGTTGTTTGAACAATACCGTCTAAGACTAATATTTTCCCAAACATTTCTGAGTCTACTATAGAAATTTCTTGAAAATTGGATTTTTCTGAGTAGATAATATCCTTTATTTTGTAAGACGCCTTAAATCCATTACTTTCAAATTCTTCTAACCATAACTCTCCATTATTTTTTTTTACTATACCCTGCATAACCTACCTCCAAAAAAGTAATTTAATTGTGTTAACAACAAAAAAGATTATATATGAAAACATATAATTTTTAAAGGGTAAAATTGAAAAAAAGGTTAATTGTGAAATAATTCTTGGAAAAAAGAGATTGACAAATCTGAAAATTTATAGTAGAATAACTGTTAGTGCCCGATAGCTAACGTGACAGTTGGACAGTTGGAAAGAATAGTCTGATAAGGTAAAAAGAATCTCATAAAAAAAGATTCCCACATTTAAAAATAGAGTAATAAAAAAAACATCATAAAAAGAGGGTTTTCATATTTTCATATAGAATACTAATAAGGTGATCCATGTTCAAAATTGTAACCGGGGGTGTTTGTTTATGTCAAACAACACGGGGTTTAC
>CAZTHU010000038.1:0-3864 GCA_964613575.1 uncultured Eubacteriales bacterium
CCCAAATATTCTTTGAAACATTCAGCTACGGCTGTTATTGCTCTTCCACTATTAAAATTTAACGTGATGTTGTTTTTCTTATTCTTAGTCATCAATCACCCATGTGAACAGTTACAAGTTAAGTTGTATTTTGGGGGTAATTTTAGGGATTTGGAAAATAGCCTAAATTATTGTCTTTGGAGAATGATTGGTACAACTTTTGTAAATTCCCAAGTACCTATAAAAATTTGTTTTTATGGAGAGTTGAGTGTCTATTTTTGATAAGAGGTCTTTAGTTTTTAAAAATTCCATATCTATAAAGAATATGTATTCGCCAAAATTATTTTTAGCTGGTCTAGATTCTATTTTGGTTAAATTTATATTTAGATCCTTAAATATTTTTAAGACATCAAATAAACTGCCAGATTTATTATGAGTAGAAAAAAGAATTGATAATTTTATATGTTGCTCGTTATAATCATAATTTTCGTTATTAAGACTTAAGGTGATAAATCGAGTGCAGTTGTTTTTAAAGTCTTGAATATCGTTTGCAATTATATTTAGATTATATAGCTCCAAAACACTTGGTGAGCAAATTGCGCAAATTTCATCATCAGAATTGGCGCACATTTTAGCTGCTTGACTTGTACTACTAGTGTAGATGATTTTTGCATCAGAGAAATTAGATTTTATATACTCCCTGCATTGAGCTATAGTTTGAGGATGTGATGCTATAGCTTTTACAATCTTGTTTTTGTTATCTTTGCTTGATACAAAAGCATATCTTATAGGCAGTAGTAATTCGCCAGATATTTTTAAACCATTATTTAGCGCAAGCCTGTCGAGAGTTACATTTACTGATCCTTCAACGGAGTTTTCAATTGGAACAATTGTTAAATCCACTTTTTGTTCTTCTAGATAAATAATAGCATCTTCTATAGTGGGAGCTGGAATCTCTTTGAGATTATCTATGTTTTTTTGTTTCGCATAATGCAATAGAGCACTATGCGAATTAGAACCATTTGGACCTAAGTAGGATATTTTTTTCATTAAAATACCTTCCTATCTACAGCTAATGCAATTTGTTTTAATTTTTGGTTTAGTTCATTGAATTCTTCAAATGTCAATTGTTGTGCGGCATCAGATAAAGCTTGTTTTGGATTTGGATGAACTTCTATTATTAAGCCATCTGCACCAGCTGCAATTCCGGCTTTAGCTAATGAACTTACATAAGTTGATCTTCCAGCCGCATGACTTGGATCAACGATAACTGGTAAATGTGTTAAATTTTTTAATACTGGAACTGCACATATATCCAGTGTATTTCTAGTTGCAGTTTCAAATGTTCGTATACCCCTTTCGCAAAGAATTACGTTACTATTGCCCTCGCTCATAATATATTCCGCAGAATTTAGCCATTCCTCAATATTAGTAGCCATTCCTCTTTTGAGCATTACAGGTTTTGATGTTTTCCCTAATTCTTTTAATAATTTGAAGTTTTGAACATTTCGTGCTCCTATTTGAATTATATCTATGTATTTTTCTGCAAGTTCAATTAACTCTTCACTTGTAATTTCGCTTATTATGCTAAGTCCAGTCTCCTCTTTTGCTTCTTTTAAGAGCTTTAAACCTTCTTCTCCTAAACCTTGGAAACCGTATGGTGACGTTCTAGGTTTAAAGGCTCCACCACGAAGAAATTGTGCACCAGCTTTTTTTACAGCCTTTGCTGTTTGTATTATTTGTTCTCTATTTTCAACTGAACATGGCCCTGCCATTATAACTATTTCTTCACCACCAATCTTAATTCCGTTTACGTCTATTATTGTACTGTTGGGGTTGAAGTTTCTATTTGCAAGTTTGTAACTTTCTTTTATTTTTAATACTCTCTCAACATTCTCATAGACTTCAAAGTCATGCCCTTTTAGTAAAGAAGTATCTCCTATTAATCCAATAACATTTCTTTCTTCACCGTAAAATACATGCGCCTTTATATTCTTTGCCTCTATGATATTTGTAATTTCTTTTACTGAAGAATTGTCGGCACCTGGCTTCATAACAATAACCATCGTGTTACCTCCTTAGAGAAAATTATATCTTGATAAAATTTGAATTTTTTAAAATTTTACAACAACATAGCGATTATACAATAAGAATTTAAGAAATACAACGAAAACAAGAAAAAATTTCAAGTTTGTATTCTTTTTTAAACCTAAAAAATTTATTGATATTTTTATAGAAAATAAATTTTTATTATGCTATGATGTATAAAAAGTAAATACAGGAGAAGCTTATGGAGTTAATGTATAAAAGCACTAGAGGAAGAGGCGAATTAATAACAGCTAGCGAAGCAATAATAAAGGGAATAGCAGATGATAAAGGTTTATTTGTCCCTGTTGAAATTCCTAAACTTGACCTAAGTTTAAAAGAAATGAAGGAATTTGATTATTGCAAGTTAACGAAGTTTATATTAAAAAAGTTTTTAATGGATTTTTCAGAAAGTGAAATAGAAGATTGCGTAAAAAAAGCATTTGAAAAAAATTTTGAGTCTAAAGAAGTTGTCAAACTTAGTAAGGTTTCTGATGAATTTTTCTTAGAATTATATCATGGACCAACATTGGCATTTAAGGATGTAGCATTGTCTTTATTACCTCATCTACTTAAAACTGCAATGAAAAAGCACAATATTAAAAAAGAAATTGTAATCTTAACGGCAACTTCAGGAGATACAGGAAAAGCAGCATTAGAAGGTTTTAAAGATTTAGAACAAATAAAGATAATAGTTTTTTATCCTGATGAGGGAGTAAGCCAAATCCAAAAAATGCAAATGATTACTCAAGATGGCAATAATACTAGTGTGGTTGCCATAAATGGTAATTTTGATGATGCTCAAAATGGCGTGAAAATGATTTTTAATGATGAGCAATACAAAGAGTTTTTAGCCCATAATAACTACATATTATCCTCTGCTAATTCTATTAACATAGGAAGGCTTATACCCCAAATTGTGTATTATTTTTATTCGTATCTTCAGCTTTTGGTTAAAAATGAAATCGACAATGGTGATTTAATAAATGTGGTAGTACCAACAGGTCATTTTGGCAATATACTTGCAGGCTTTTTTGCTAAACAAATGGGATTACCTATAAATAGATTAATCTGTGCTTCAAATGAAAACAATGTCTTGTATGATTTTATCAATTCTGGAGTGTATGATGGATGTAGAGAACTTAAAAAGACCATTTCGCCATCAATGGATATTTTGATTTCAAGTAATTTAGAAAGATTAAATTATTATTTAAGCAATGAAAATGAAGAAAGAATAAAAGAGCTTATGGGAAAACTGTCTTCTGATTGTAAATATGAAATAGATCAAAAGATGAAGGATGGTTTAAAGCTTTTTCATGCTGGCTTTGCAACAGAACTTGACACTATAAAAAGTATCAAAGAAATATTTGATAAATTCAATTATTGTGTAGATACACATACTGCTGTTGCTTGGTATGTATATAATAAGTATAAAAAAGAAACGGGGGATGCTACTAAAACAGTTATTGTATCTACTGCAAGTCCCTTCAAATTTGCAAAGGTTGTGTGCCAAGGATTGGGATTAGATGTGAAAGGAAAAGATGATTTTGAAGCAATGGATGAAATCGCTAAATTAAAATTATTAAAAATACCTTCCTCAATACACAATTTAAGGAATAAAGAAGTAAGGCATAAAGAGGTATGTGATAAAGAAAGTATGAAAGATTATATTAATCAGTTTTTAAATATTTAGGCAAGAGTCTTAGCGATGTTACGAATCGGATAAAGGGGGATTTATGGTTACAGTAAAAATACCTGCAACAAGTGCAAATTTTGGACCAGGATTTGATTGCTTGGGTA
>CAZTHU010000038.1:3874-11108 GCA_964613575.1 uncultured Eubacteriales bacterium
TTAAACTTATATAACGAAATTACATTTGAGGAGATTGCTTCAGGTGTAGAGTTTTTAGGCTGTGAAGAAGAATATGCAAATGTAGATAATCTTGTATACAAATCCATGAAAAAATGCTTTGAAGTAATTGGATACAAACATAAAGGTATGAGAATTAAAATGGAGTGTGATATTCCAGTTTCTAGAGGTTTAGGAAGTAGTGCAACATGTGTATTAGCAGGTTGTATAGGTGCTAACAAAATAGCTGGAGGGGTTTTAGGGAAGGGTGAAATATTAAATATAGCGACAAAAATAGAAGGTCACCCCGATAACCTAGCGCCTGCATTATATGGTGGTATGACTGTTTCAGTAAAGAATGATGATAAGATTTATGTAGAAAATATAAAACTTGGTGAAAGTTTAAATTTCTGTGCTTTAATACCAGATTTTAACTTATCAACAAAAGAAGCAAGAAATATTCTTCCTAAAAAAGTTGATTATAACGATGCTTTGTTTAATGTATCAAGAGTTGCTCTTTTGATAGCATCATTAAATAATGGAAACTTGAGTTCGCTTAACAAGGCTTGTGAAGATAGACTTCACCAAAACTACAGGGGCGAACTTATAAATAATTATTGGGATATTTTAAAAAAATGTGAAGCTTTAAACTCTAAAGCTGTATTTTTAAGTGGGGCTGGGCCTACAATAATGAATATAGTTGATCATAACGATGCTATGTTTATTGAAGAAATTACTAAATTTTTAGCTACCTTGAATAATAAATGGGAAGTAAAACATTTAAGTATAGATTTTCAGGGTGCAAATATAACTTAATAAGGGGGCTTAAACGTGAATAAAGTAAAAATAGCTATTCTTGGAATGGGTACGGTTGGCAAAGGGGTATGGAAGATACTTCAAACTAATGCAAGCCATATTTCAAAGTCTTGTGACTATGAAATTGAGATTGAAAAGGTATTAGTTAGAGATATTTATAAAGATAGAGGTCTTGGTTTGCCAAGTGGAATTTTAACTACTAATATTGAAGAAATTATAAACAATGATGAAATAAAGATTGTTATAGAATTAATGCATGGATGTGATGAGGCTAGAGATTATATCAAAAAAGCTATAAACGCAAAAAAACATGTAGTTAGTGCAAATAAATATGTTATTGCTAACTGGGGAGATGAGTTATTTGGACTTGCAGAACAACAAGAGGTTATGCTTTATTATGAGGCGAGTGTAGGTGGCGGAATTCCTGTTATTCGTGAAATTAATGAAAGCCTTACAGGTAATAAAATTAAGGAAATTATAGGAATTATAAATGGAACAACTAATTATATCTTAAGTAAAATGACGGCTGAAGGTGTTGGATATGAAGAGGCATTAAAGGATGCTCAACTAAAGGGTTATTCAGAATTGGATCCTACTGCTGATGTTGAAGGTTATGACGTTGTAAATAAGCTTGCTATTTTATCTTCTTTAGCCTTTGGTGCTAAGGTTAGTCCAGAAAATGTTTACAGAGAAGGAATCAACAATATTGTTACTAAAGATATAGAATATGCAAAGAAGTTTGGTTATTTAATAAAGCTTTTAGCAGTGGTTAAACAGATAGATGGCAAGTTAGAACTTAGAGTAAGTCCTACTTTAGTTCCTAAAGCTCACCCAATTGCCAATGTGAACGACTCTTTTAATGCAGTCTTTATAAAGGGGGATGCTATTGGGGATTTAATGCTATATGGAAGAGGTGCTGGGGACTTTCCAACTGGAAGTGCTGTTGTAGGTGATTTAATTTCTATTGTGAGAAATAATATGAGGTTTATTAATTTTAGATTGTCAATAAATTATGAAAAAATTAAAGAATTTAAAAAGAAGAGTGAAAGTGTAGGAGAATTTTATATTAGACTTAATGTTAAAGATAAGGCTGGTGTTCTAGGTCACGTTGCAACTGAACTTAGGCAAAATGAGGTAAGTATTGTATCTGTTACTCAGGACTTAGAAGCTGACGAAACGGCGTGTGTTGTATTTACTACGCATAAATGCTTAGAAAAGAATATTCAAAACGCTATTGAAGAAGTAAAGAAATTTGAAGATTTAAATTGTGTAGATAGCATTTTAAGAATAGAAAATTTTGAAGAAAACAAAATATTTTAAATAACAGAACCAGTAACAACTTAAAAAAATGTTGTAATTAATGCAAAAATTTGCTATTATATTAAAAAATAAAGCATAAAGTTCATTGTGCATTATAAAAAGTAAAAGTGATAATTAAAGTTCTTAAAAGATCAAAGAGGTGAACACATGAAAAAACAAGGTCTGTACGATCCCAAATACGAACATGATGCGTGCGGGATTGGATTTATTGCAAATGTCAAAGGTAGTAAATCTCATAGCATCGTGTCTGATTCGCTTAAAATACTGCATAATCTTGATCATAGAGGAGCAAGTGGTGCAGACCAAAATACCGGTGATGGCGCTGGTATTTTAACTCAAATTCCGCATAGCTTTTTTGAAAAAATTTCATTAAGTTTAGGTTTTGTTCTTCCTGAAATCAAAAACTATGCTGTTGGTATGGTTTTTTTGCCTATGGATGAAGTTGAAAGCTCAAAGGCTAAAAGTTTAATTGATTGGATAATTGCTGAAGAAGGCTTATCGGTTATTTTCTGGAGAGATGTTCCGGTTGATAGTTCATCTTTAGGTGAGAGTGCTGTAAATTCCATGCCGAAGATTAGTCAAGTCTTTATTAGAAGAACAGAGGATTTGAATGATGAATTAGATTATGAAAGACGTTTATATGTAATAAGAAAGCGTATAGAAAAGAAGGCTAAAAAGAGGCAAATAGATTTATATATTGCAAGTTTTTCGTCTAGGACAATTGTTTATAAGGGAATGCTAACACCTACGCAATTAGAAGATTTTTTCCCTGACATTTCTGACTCAGACTATAAATCCGCTATAGCAATGGTTCATTCTCGATTTAGCACAAATACATTTCCTAGTTGGCAAAGAGCTCATCCTAATAGGTATATCATTCATAATGGTGAAATAAACACTATTCGTGGAAATTTAAACTGGATGAACGCAAGACAGCATACATTAGAATCAGAGCTTCTAGGTCGTGATTTAAAAAGAATATTACCTTTAATAGACCCTGATGGAAGCGACTCGTCAATGTTTGACAACTGTCTAGAGTTTTTGCATCTTTCTGGAAGACCACTTTCGCATGTAATGATGATGATGATACCAGAGCCTTGGACAAAACATGAAACTATGGATGACGATTTAAAAGCCTTCTATGAATATCACAGCTGTCTTATACAGCCATGGGATGGACCAGCTGCGATTTGTTTTAGTGATGGGACCTCTATTGGAGGTGTTCTTGATAGAAATGGTCTAAGACCTGCTAGATACTACGTTACAAATGACGATAGAGTTATCCTTGCCTCTGAGGTTGGTGTGCTTGATATTCCACCTGAGGACATAGTTAAAAAGGGGAGAATATCACCAGGGCATATGTTCTTAGTGGATACTAATGAAGGAAGACTCATAAGCAATGAAGAGATAAAGTCTTATTATTCGAAACAATTTCCTTATAGGAAATGGCTTGTTGAAAACCTGCTTAATTTTGAAAAACTGCCAATGATAGCAAAGCTTGAACAGCCTCAACATTATTTGCTGATTAGCAGATTAAAAGCTTTTGGCTATACCTATGAGGATTTAAGATTTATAATATCACCAATGGCTAAAAAAGGTGAAGAACAATTAGGATCTATGGGGACGGATATACCACTTGCGATACTATCTGATAAGCCACAAGTTTTATATAATTATTTTAAACAATTATTCTCTCAGGTTACAAACCCTCCTTTAGATGCAATAAGAGAAGAGGTTATAACTTCGTGTGAGGCTTTTATAGGAACCGACGGGAACTTGATTACAACAGATCCTATAAACTGTAGGCTCATTAAGATAAAGACCCCCGTTATAGACAATGAGGGTTTAGCAAGGTTAAAGGGAATGGATAAAGAGGGTTTTAAATCGGTTGTTATCCCGATGTTATTAGATAAAAATAATCCAAATTTAGAAAATGCGCTTGAAAAACTCTTTGATTCTGCAGATAGAGAAGTTTCAAATGGTACCAATATACTTATTTTGTCTGATAGAGGTGTAGATCAAAACTATGCAGCCATTCCTGCATTGCTTGCTGTAGCAGGGCTTCATCATCACTTAATAAGACGAGGCACTAGAGCAAAAGTAGCATTAGTTGTTGAATCAGGAGAGCCAAGAGAAGTGCATCATTTCTCGCTTTTACTAGGTTATGGTGCCTCTGCAATAAATCCATATCTACCTTTTGAAACAATAAAAGATATGATACATCAAGGATTTTTAACGGATATAACATACGAAAGGGCTGTGGCAAATTACCTTAAAGCTTCGATAAAAGGAATAGTTAAAGTTTTATCTAAGATGGGAATATCAACTATTCAAAGTTACCATGGAGCACAAATTTTTGAGGCTATAGGATTAAGTAAAGATGTTGTACAAAAATATTTCACGCAAACCCCTAGTAGAATTGAGGGGATAGGTTTAGATATAATTCAAAAAGAAACATTAGAAAGACACAAAAAAGCATTTGATAAGCGTGACGTTAATCACACAACCTTAGATTCGGGTGGATTTTATCAATACAGGCAAGATGGAGAAAAGCATATTTTTACACCCGAGACAATACATCTTTTGCAAACTGCTTGTAGAACAAATGACTATAATCTTTTTAAAGAGTATTCATCTAGAATAAACGATGAGCCTGATGTAAAGCATAGCATACGCGGAGTGTTAAAGTTTAAAAAAGATAAAGAAAAAATTCCGCTAAGTGAGGTAGAGTCGGTAGAAAACATTGTAAAAAGATTTAAAACTGGGGCAATGTCATATGGTTCTATTAGTAAAGAGGCACATCAATCATTGGCAATTGCAATGAATAGGCTAGGCGCTAAGAGTAATACTGGAGAGGGTGGAGAAGAACCTGAACGGTTTTATCCCTTAGAGAACGGCGACTCTAGAAATAGTGCTATAAAGCAGATAGCATCTGGTCGTTTTGGGGTTACAAGTGAGTATCTTGTTAATGCAAAAGAATTACAAATAAAAATGGCACAGGGGGCAAAACCTGGTGAAGGTGGCCAATTGCCTGGGAATAAAGTATATCCTTGGGTTGCAAAAACTAGAAACTCGACCCCTGGGGTTGCGCTTATATCGCCACCGCCTCATCATGATATATATTCTATTGAGGATCTTTCACAACTTATACACGATCTTAAGAATGCAAACACAGACGCTAGGGTAAATGTGAAATTAGTTTCAGAGGTGGGTGTTGGGACAGTAGCGGCAGGCGTTGCTAAGGCAAAAGCAGATGTGGTTTTAGTTAGTGGGTATGACGGAGGAACAGGAGCTTCCCCCAGAACTAGTATAATGCATGCAGGGCTTCCTTGGGAGCTTGGTTTGAGTGAGACACATCAAACATTGCTTTTAAATAATCTGCGAAGCAGGATTAGTGTTGAAGTGGATGGCAAACTCCTAACTGGTCGTGATGTGGTTATTGCCGCTATTCTTGGTGCCGAGGAATTTGGGTTTTCAACAGCACCACTTATTGCATTAGGTTGCGTGATGATGAGGGTGTGTAATTTAGATACATGTCCAGTTGGAATAGCAACACAAAACCCGGAGCTAAGAAAAAATTTCAAAGGCGACCCAGCACATGTAGTTAATTTTATGAAATTTATTGCAAGTCAAATGAGAGAGATCATGTCAGAACTTGGTGTTAAAACAATAGATGAGTTAGTTGGGCGTGTAGATTTATTAGAAAAAGATGAGTCAGTTTTGAATGAAAAGTGGAGAACTATTGATTTATCAGATATTTTACATAGGGTTGATGTTCCAAAAGATTATGGTATGTATTGTTCGCAGAAACAAGAGCATAACTGGGAAAATTCAATAGACCGTCAACAGCTTTTAAGGATTTGTAGGCCTGCATTAGAAGAGAGAAAGAAAGTAGTTGCAACAATGCCAATTAGAAATGTACAAAGAGATGTTGGAACAACTCTAGGAAGCGTAATAACTAAGCGTTATGGAGAAAATATCTTCCAAGAAGATACAATTTGCCTAACATTCACGGGCTCTGCAGGACAAAGTTTTGGTGCCTTTGTCCCTGCAGGCGTTACACTTAAATTGATAGGAGATAGTAACGATCATTTTGGGAAGGGGCTTTCGGGAGGAAAGTTAATTGTATTGCCTAATACTAGTTCTAAATTTAAACCTTATGAGAACGTGATTATTGGGAATGTAGCATTTTATGGAGCTACTAGTGGAAAGTCTTTCGTATCAGGTGTTGCAGGTGAAAGGTTTTGTGTTAGAAATAGTGGCGTAAAGGTTGTTGTAGAGGGAGTAGGGGATCATGCTTGTGAATATATGACAGGTGGAGTTGTAGTTTGTATAGGGGAAACAGGAAGAAACTTTGCAGCTGGAATGTCAGGTGGCACGGCGTATGTTTTGGATGAAAAAAACTCACTTAGAGATTCTTGCAATAAGGAATTAGTGGAATTATTGCCGCTTACTGATCAAGAAGATGTTAGTTTGATAAAAGATTTATTAGAAGAACATATAGAGTATACAAAGAGTAATAAGGCACAAACAATTTTAAATAATTGGGATGATTATAAACTAAAATTTATAAAGGTATTACCAAAGGAGTTTGCTAGAATGAGAAGAGCTATAAGAGAAGCTAGTTTAGACGGTCTTTCTTATGAAGAGGCTTCGTTAAAAGCTTTTGAAAGCTTAAAATAATTTAAGAAGTATTGACTAACAGGAGGCAAAAAAATGGCCAAACCAACGGGTTTTATGGAATTTGAAAGAACAACAATTAAAGAAGAAAATCCCTTAGATAGGATAGAACACTTTGATGAATTTAAAGAGCCGTTCCCAAGCCAATTAAGAAATGAACAAGCGGCAAGATGTATGGATTGTGGCATTCCTTATTGTCATTCAGGTGTTATCTTAAACTCAATGACGTCAGGTTGTCCCCTTGGAAATCTTATTCCAGAATGGAATGAACTTGTCTATAAGGGGTTGTGGTTAGACGCGTTAGAACGATTGTACAAAACAAATAATTTCCCTGAGTTTACGGGACGGGTTTGCCCTGCACCTTGTGAAGGGGCGTGTACGGTTGGAATAAATTTACCACCAGTTACAATTAAAAATATTG
>CAZTHU010000039.1:0-8398 GCA_964613575.1 uncultured Eubacteriales bacterium
AGAAATGTTCTTATTTGAGACGAATCAGCTATTAGAACAATTAGAAGAGATTTTAATTAATGCAGAAGAGCTTAAAGGCTTCTCTAACGAAAATGTAGAGGAAATTTTTAGGATTATGCATACAATTAAGGGGTCATCTTCTATGATGATGTTTAGCCAGATTGCAAAAATCACACATGCTCTTGAGGATTTATTTCAATTTATGAGAGATACAAAAGTAAATGTTGACTCTGATAAGGTTTGTGATTTCTCTCTTAGAACGGCTGATTTTGTAAAGGCTGAAGTAAGTAAAATTGAAAATGGTAAAGATCCTGATGGAGATATAAAAGAACTAGCAGAGGAGATTTGCGAGTTTCTCTGCGGACTAAAAGGTGAAGCGAAAAATCAAATTAGTGAGTCTGAAGATGTAAAAGAAGAAAAACCTAAGTTTTATATTTCTCCAGATAAGAATGAAAGTAATACAGAGAAAGATGATTTATCAAATAGATATAGTATAAAGGTCATTTATGATGAAGATTGTCAAATGGAGAATGTTAGAGCCTATACCATTATACATAATTTGAAAGAGTCTTGCAAAGAGCTATATCATCGCCCAGGAGAGCTTTTAGAAGATGAAAATTCTAGTGAATTTATAAGATTAAACGGATTAGATTTATATATTTATACCGAGTTAGAAGAAAGAGAAGTAATAAAAATAATTGATGAGCAGTTATTTATTAAAAAGTATGAAATATCTAAGGTAGATGATTATACGGAAGAGATTTCTGATATTTTAAAAATTATTGATAAAGATGTTGATGATGAAACTGAAGAAAGTGATGTGATAGAGGAAGAAGAAAGGGAAGATATAAGAAGTTTAAATAAGTCGATAAAGCCTAATATTATAAATGTAAATGTATCAAAGCTAGATCAGTTGATGGATTTAGTAGGAGAGATTGTCATAACAGAATCTATGGTCACAAGAAATCCTGATTTAAAGGGACTTGAATTAGAGAATTTTGATAAGTCAGCAAGGCAGCTTAGAAAATTAACAGATGAGCTTCAAGATATTGTTATGTCGGTTAGAATGATACCTGTTGCATCTTGTTTTCATAGAATGAAGAGAATTGTAAGGGATATGTCTAAAAACTTATCAAAAGATGTTGCCTTGGTAATTGAAGGAGAGGAGACTGAGGTAGATAAAAATATTATAGATAATTTAGCAGATCCTTTGATGCATATAGTTAGAAATTCAATGGATCACGGTATAGAGACGGAGCAAGAAAGGCAAGAAATGGGAAAGAGTTCTAAGGCTGTAGTCAAACTAAAAGCAGAAAATACTGGTGGAGAGGTTCTTGTAACAATATCGGATGATGGTATAGGGCTTATTGAAAAAGAAGATATTGAATTGTCAGATAAGGATATATATTCTCTTGTGTTACTCCCAGGGTTTTCTACTAATGAAGATGTAAGTGAATATTCTGGGAGAGGAGTAGGGATGGATGTAGTAAAAAAGAATATCGATAAACTTGGCGGAAGTGTTTCTATTGATAGCGTTCCTTCTCAGGGGACAACGGTTAGTATAAGGATTCCTCTTACACTAGCAATTATAGATGGAATGGAGGTAGCTGTAGGTGATGCTGTATATACAATTCCGACAATATCAATTAAGGAATCATTTAAGATAGAGGATGAAGAGGTGTTTAAAGATACTGATGGTAATGAAATGATAATGATTAGGGGGAATTGTTATTCAGTTGTAAGGTTACATGATTTGTTTAATGTTAAAACCAAAGTTACTGATGTTAAAGAAGGCATAATGGTAATGGTTGAGCAGGAAGAAAAAAGTGTGGTGATTTTTGCAGATGAATTGATAGGTGAACAGCAAGTTGTTGTTAAGCCACTTCCAAGTTATTTAGTGGGGTATTCTGTGAAAGAGTGTGGTGTTGGTGGGTGTACTATTTTAGGAGATGGCTCTATAAGTCTAATATTAGATATCCCTAAGATTTTGGATAAAAGAATAAGGTGAGTGGAGGAAAGTGGAAAAGTGGAAAGTGGAAGAGTGGGAATAAGGAAATCTTAATTTAAATAATACACCAATCAAGAAAAAAGGAGGGTTTTAAAATGAATGAAGTTCTGGAAAAATCTACAATAGAGGAGGAGGATACTCAACATGGTAAGTTTTTGACGTTTACGTTGGGGGATGAATCTTATGGGATTGAAATCATCTATGTTACTGAGATTATTGGGATTCAACCTATTACTCAAATTCCAGAAGTCCCAAATTACGTAAAAGGAATTATAAACCTAAGAGGGAAAATAATTCCTGTAATTGATGTAAGATTAAAGTTTAAGAAGGATGAAATAGACTATAACGATAGAACATGCATAATTGTAGTTGATATCAACGAAACGTCTGTAGGTTTAATTGTGGACAATGTTTCAGAGGTTTTAGACATCGCAGATGATAATATTGTTCCGCCACCAGATGTTAAGACAGGCTTTCAAAATAGGTATATTAAGGGTGTAGGTAAGGTTGAAGAAGATGTAAAATTGCTCCTAGATTGTAACAAGCTATTTGAAGAGCGTGAAGTTGAGTTCCTTGAGAAAGTGGGGGATTAAAAAGGTGGCATTCACTTATTTTTTTAGAGATTTACAAACATTAGAGCTAATTTGCCAAAAGGTTTTACCTGAACTTAAAACTCGTCAAAAGGTTCGCATTTGGGATGCAGGAAGTGCTATGGGACCTGAACCATATACGTTAGCGATGCTAATAAGAGAAAGAACAGGCTATATGTATTTTAGAAATATAAATATAGTAGCATCAGATATTGATACTAGTAACAACTTTGGTGAAACCATAAAAACTGGTGTATATCCAAGAGAAATGGTTGAAAGAATTCCTCCGAAGTTTCTGAACACATATTTTGAAAAGCTAAAAGAAGAAAAAAAATATAGACTTTTAGAGGATATAAGAAAACAAGTAAGCTTTGTAAGACATGATCTACTGACATTAAAACCCGTGGCTAAAGATTTTTCTTTGATAGTTTGCAAAAATGTCCTGTTGCATTTTTCAAAAGAGCAACAAGTACAAGTTATGAAAATGTTTCATGACTGCCTTGATGAAGGTGGAGTTTTTGCTACAGAGCAAACACAAAAGCTACCGCAAGAGCTGACTGATTATTTTGAACCAGTAGTTGAAAATGCAAGGATCTACAAGAAGGTATGACTAACTTTCTAACTAAACAAAAAAAGGAGGGCTTTAAAGATGAAGTGGTTTTATAACATGAAGGTAGGAACAAAATTATTAGCAGGGTTTATAGTAGTAGCTTTAATAGCTGGGATTATAGGAGTTGTAGGATATACTGGTCTTCATGAGGTGGGTGATGTTAGATTACCTTCTGTGCAGTATCTTTTAGAAGTAGAGAAATATACGGCTGAAATAGATGGGGCAGAAAGTGCTCTGTTAGTACCTTCTCTTACATATGAGGAGAGGCAAGAACTATATAATGAAATAGAACATTTTGAGAATCAAATAGAATATTATTGGGGTAAGTTTGAAGAATTACCTATGACGGCAGAAGAAGAAGCGCTTTGGGCAGAAGTTGAAAGTGATTTTCAAGCATGGGAAGCTGGACATAGTGAATTTATGGTTTTATCAAGGCAGGTAGATGAGTTAGGGATTGAAGACCCAATGGGATTAAGACGTGATATTGGTGGAGCACAAAGGGATCATTATAATTGGATATGGACGTTAAGCGAAAGTATAAGTAATGAAGAGCCATTTACAGGACAATTAGACCCACAAGCTTGTGCATTAGGTGAGTGGTTAAACAATTATGAAACAAGAAGCCCTGAAATAAGTGCTTTAATGAATGAAATTGAGGAGTCTCATAACACTGTTCACGAAAGTGGTAGTGCTGTAAATGATCTTTTATCAAGTGATGTAGAAAATAGGCAAGAGCAAGCAATGAGTATTTATCAAGCTACAAGCCTTCCAAATATGAATAGCGTATTAGACATACTTGAAAGAATGAATGTTGTAGCACAAAGCTCTTACGATTTATTTAATGAAATGACAGCGCAATCATTAGAAATAAATAATGAACTGCATGATCAAATAATGGTAAGTTTAGAAGAAATGGTAGATTTAAATGTTGAGATTGCTGGCGCAGAAATAGCAAGAGCAGATACAATGATCATTGCCTTTACTTTACTTGGCGTTATAATTGCGGTAGTACTTGGTTTATTTATTGCATCTAATATTAAAAAGCCTTTAAAGAAAACCTCTCATATGTTAGATGAACTTAAAATGGGTCATCTAGGATTAAGGCTAAATATTGACACGAAGGATGAATTAGGGCAGATGGCAAGGTCTATGGATGGTTTTGCAGATGCTCTTCAAACAGATGTGGTAGGGTCAATGCAAAAAATTAGCCAAGGTGATGTAAGCTTTGATTTAGAGCCAAAGGATAAGGAGGATGAAATAACGCCTGCTATCTTAAATACTTCAAAATCAATTAAAGATATAATGGGTGATACCCAAAACCTTATAACTGCAACAAAAGAAGGAAAACTTGATACAAGAGGAGATGCTTCTAAGTATGAGGGAAGTTGGCAGGAGCTTTTACAAGGTGTAAACGAGCTTGTAGACGCATTTGTTTCACCTATTAATGTTACAGCTGAGTATGTTGAAAGAATAAGCAAGGGTGATATTCCTCCTAGAATTACAGATACATACAGTGGTGACTTTAACGAAATTAAGAATAACTTAAATGGATGTATAGACGTTATGAATGGGTTGCTACAAGAGACTAATACAGTAGCTGACGAGGCTATAGAGGGTAATCTAACGGCTAGGGCAGATGACAGGAAGTTTGAGGGTGGATGGAAAGATCTTATTAAAGGATTTAACCAAACAATAGGAAGGTTAGTTGGAATATTAGATGAGGTTCCGATCCCTGCAATGATAATTGATAATGACTACAATGTAAAATATATGAACAAGGTTGGCTCTGGCGTATTAGGCAAGACACAACAGCAATTATTAGGAACGAAATGTTATGAACAGTTTAAAACTAGTGATTGTAATACTGGAAATTGTGCATGTTCTAAAGCTATGCAGACAGATAAGATTGCACATTCTGAGACAGACGCTCATCCTAATGGCTTAGATCTTGAAATTTCTTATACTGGTGTACCTCTAAAGAATAGAGAAGGTAATATAATTGGTGCATTTGAGGTTGTAGTTGATCAAACAGAGGTTAAAAAAGCTGGAAAAGTGGCTGAAAAGAGGGCGAAATTCCAGGCACAAGAGATTGAAAAATTAATAGAAAATATCGAGAGAGTATCTAGAGGAGATCTAAATTGTGACTTTACTATTGGTGAAACTGATTATGACACTAAAGACATTGGTCAAAATCACGAAAAAATTAATGAGAGCCTTGGTAAAACAGTCAAATCCATTGAAGATATAATGGATGATACAAAATGGCTAGTTGATGCAACAAAAGATGGTAAACTTGATACTAGAGGTGACGCCTCTAAATATGAAGGAAGTTGGAGAGAGTTACTACAGGGTGTAAATGAGCTTGTAGATGCGTTTGTTGCTCCAATAAACGTTACGGCTGAGTATGTTGAAAGAATAAGCAATGGTGATATGCCACCAAAGATTACAGATGATTATAAGGGTGACTTTAATGAAATTAAAAACAATTTAAATCATCTAATAGATGCAACAGAAGAAATTACAGAGGTTGCCTCTAAGCTATCAGTTGGTGATACAACTAGTAAGATAGAGAAGCGTTCGTCTAATGATAAAATGGTAGAAAGCTTACAGGCGGTTATTGATAACTTTAAGCATGATGCTGAGAATCTAGAGTCTATGGCAAACGGTAAGCTAGATATTGATATTCAGATAATGTCAGAGGCTGATATTATGGCAAAGAGCACTACGGCGTTAAGGGATACACTTCAAACAGTTAGTAAAGATATGGACGAGCTTTCAAGCGCTGCAATTGAAGGTAAACTTTCAACTAGAGCTGATGCCGCTAAGCACAGTGGAGACTTTAAAAAGATTGTTGATGGTGTCAATAAAACTTTAGATGCTGTAATTAAGCCTATTGAAGAGGCGTCAGAAGTTCTTGGACAAATGGCTAAAGGCAATCTTTCGGTAAGTGTTACTGGTGATTACAATGGCGATCATGCTAAGATTAAGGAGGCATTGAATAATACCATAGAAAATGTTTCTAGCTATATTAAAGAAATATCAGAGGTTCTAGGTAAGATGTCGGACGGTGATATGGTAGTAGAGATAAATAGGGATTATTTAGGTGACTTTGTAGAGATTAAAAATGCCTTAAATAATATTATTTCATCGTTTAATGAGGTTTTATCTAATATTAGTAGTTCGGCAGAACAAGTATCAAGTGGCTCGAAGCAAATGTCAGATTCAAGTCAGGCTCTATCACAAGGTTCAACTGAACAGGCAAGTTCTGTTGAAGAATTATCATCCTCAATTACAGAAATTGCAACGCAAACGAAGGAAAACGCAGCTAATGCAGAAGAAGCAAATACAATATCTACATCTGCAAAACAAAATGCTTCAAAAGGAAATGAGCAGATGAAAGAGATGCTTGGAGCAATGACAGAAATCGAAGAGTCTTCGGCAAATATTTCAAAGATCATTAAGGTAATTGATGAGATAGCGTTCCAAACAAATATTTTAGCACTTAACGCTGCAGTTGAGGCGGCAAGAGCAGGTCAGCATGGTAAAGGTTTTGCTGTGGTAGCTGAAGAGGTGAGAAATCTAGCTGCTAGAAGTGCTAATGCTGCAAAAGAGACCACTGCTTTAATCGAAGGAACAGTAGAAAGAGTTGGTGGAGGAACTAAGATAGCCCAAGAAACTGCGGAGGCACTTAACCTTATTGTAGAGGATGTTGAAAAGACAACTGAGATAGTTGCAAACATTGCTACGGCTTCGAATGAACAGGCAACAGGCATATCTCAGGTTAACAGGGGTATTGATCAGGTATCTCAAGTTATTCAAACAAACTCTGCAACGGCAGAAGAAGGAGCTGCTGCAAGTGAAGAGCTATCAAGTCAGGCTCAAATGCTAAAAGATATGGTGTCAAGGTTTAAATTAAAGAAAACTAATCAAAGTTATAGCCCGAAATCTTCGTCTCAACAAAATGATAAAACTCATGCAAATGACAGTAAAGGCGTAATTGAAGAATTTGGCCATAAACTTGAATTGCTAGAAACTGGATTTGATAAATATTAAAATGTAATAAAAAAAGATGCCCCAAAGGGCATCTTTTTTTATTTGACATGGGAAATATCAGCTGATATACTAGCATTGCTTTTACATTTCTGAAAGGTGGTTTTGTCACATGCGGGACAAAGTTAGTAGATATTTACTCTTTTTTGTGCTTATGCTTCTTTTTTGGATAGTGTTAGCATCTAAAACAGATTGGCAAACGCTTTTTATAGGGGCTATTATTTCATCTATTGTTGTTTATTATAATAGGGATATTATTTCCAAGAATTCGAGAAGGTTTAAAGTGAGATTTAAGCACATTTTAAATTTTGTAGTTTTTTTACCAATTTTGTTACTTGAAATTATTAAGGCGAATATAAGTGTTGCTTTAATAGTTTTAAATCCTAAACTTCCAATCAATCCTTGTGTCACAACTATAAAAACTAATATAAAGAGCGATATTTTAAAGGTTATACTCTCTAATTGTATAACGCTAACACCTGGTACGCTAACTTTGCAAAACAACAATGATGAAATTCTTGTTCATTGTTTGACTAATGATGCAAAGGAAGGTCTTAAAGGTTGGAAAATACATGAGATAATATCTAAATTTGAGGAGGGTTAAAGGTGTTAGAAAACATTTTCATATACTATGTAGTAATTTTAGCTATATTTGCATTTGTATCTTTATATAAGGCATACAAGGGACCTACGCCAACTGATAGGATAATTTCTGTTAATATTATTTTAACAAAGACTGCGACCATTTTGTGCGTTATGGCTGTTATTGCTGATTCTTATTTTTATATTGATATTGCAATTGTATACGCCTTGATTGGATTTATAGCTACTGTTATTTTGGCTAAATTTATTGATACTAAAAAATTATATAGAGGTGTCGGCGATGATTCGTGAGTTTATTGTAATTGCTCTTCTAGTTGGAAGTATTTTTTTCTTTTTTGTTGGGACTTTAGGCTTAATTAGGATGCCAGATCCATTCACAAGACTTCATGCTACTACTAAATGTGATACTTTAGGAGCGGGGTTTGCTTTTTTAGCACTTATTACACATTTTGGATTAAATGTTTTATCAATAAAAATATTACTAATACTTATTTTTATATGGGTTACTAATCCTACTGCTGCACATGTTATAAGCAA
>CAZTHU010000039.1:8498-11056 GCA_964613575.1 uncultured Eubacteriales bacterium
TAGCAAGAGAAATACTTTTTAAAGTGAGGGTTTTAAGATATGTTTCCTTTTTTTCAATTTTTACTATTAGTGTTTTTAATTGTTTGCGCAATGGTTGTTGCTAGGACAAAGGATTTGCTTTCGGCAACAATAATATTTTCAGCATATAGCCTTATAATGGCCATTTTATGGATGCTTTTAAGCGCACCTGATATTGCTATAACAGAGGCAGCGATTGGTTCGGGTATTACTACTATTTTATTTATAGTTGCAATTAGTAAAACAAGGAGGATGGAATAATTGAGACATAAGATAGCTAAAGAAGTTTTTGTTTTAACCCTTTTAGTAATTGTTTTTGGAGCTATGTTTATAACAATACAAGAAATGCCAAGGTTTGGAGATCCTAATTCTCCAGCTAATAACATAGTCTCTGATAGGTTTAAAGAAAAGCACATAGAAGACACTAATTCACCAAATGTTGTTACAGCTATAATTACAGACTATAGAGCTTTTGATACATTAGGGGAAACAACGGTTCTTTTTACCGCGATTTGTGCTGCAGTATCTGTATTAAAGAAGTGAAGGGAGAAGGAAAGTTTTGGAGAACATGACAGTTTATAGAGATTTACTTTTCATTGTAAAGGTGTTGACACCTCTTGTAATTGCAGTAATAATGCCATTTTTGAGTTATAAAAAGAACCTGTTTGCAAAAATTGGTGTTATTGTTGCTATAGCTAATGCGCTACTTTGCTCTATTGGGCTACTGATATATATATATACATATGGTACTTTTAGCTATTATTTTGGTGGATGGATGGCTCCATGGGGGATTGAGTTTCGGGTGACTTTTCTGTCAATATTCATCTCCTTGATAATTCTTTCTATGTCATTATTTGTAGTTGTTTTTTCCCTACAGGATATTTTAAAGGAAGTTGAGTTAAAAAAAGTACCAAGATATTATTCCTTATTTTTATTGCTGGTGTTTTCTTTGGTGGGGATATCGCTAACTAATGATATTTTTAATCTCTTCGTTTTTGTAGAAATATCAACACTTTCGGCATGTGCTTTGATTAGTATCGTAAATAGGCGACAAAATATTGAAGCTAGTTTAAAGTATTTAATCATGAGTTCTCTTGGTTCTGGGTGTATTTTGTTTGCGATAGCACTTATATACATGGTAACAGGTCATTTAAACATGAGTCAAATTGGTGCAGAGCTTTTAACTGCTTGGGAATTATATCCTAAAAACGTATTAGCAGCAGCAAGTTTTTTAGTTGTAGGATTTAGTGTTAAATCTGCTGTGTTTCCTGTGCATGTGTGGCTACCTGATGCTTATACGCACGCGCCATCATCGTCTAGTGCTATTCTTTCAGGAATAGTTACTAAGACGTATGCAATCGCTTTGATAAAGATTTTATTTACTGTCTTTGGTATTGATGTTTTAGATAATATTGCTGTAAGTAATATCTTTTTGACTTTAGCAACACTTTCAATAATTTTTGGGTCTGTTTTTGCGATTGCACAAGCTGATATAAAAAGAATGCTTGCATATTCAAGTGTTGCACAAATTGGATATGTTTATATGGGTATAAATTTGGCAAGTCATGCGGGTCTTTCAGGAGGACTTTTGCATGTTTTAAATCATTCTATAATGAAGGTTGGGTTATTCCTGACAGTTGGTCTTATCATTCATAAAACAGGCAAAAGAAGAATTAAAGATTTTAAGGGGTTAGCAGCAGATATGCCTATTCAGATGACTTGTTTTGCCATATTTGCGTTGTCAATGATAGGAATTCCGCCATTAAGTGGTTTCTTTAGCAAGTGGTATTTAGCTTTAGGTGCTATTGAAGCAGATAAAGTTTTTTATGTTGTAGTTATATTAATTAGTAGTTTGTTAAATGCTGTGTATTATTTGCCAATTATAATATCTTCATTCTTTCATGATAGAGATGAAAGCTTAGTTCAGATTATAAGAGAAAAAACTCCTAAAAGCATGTTTGCACCAGTTTTAATACTTGCATTTTCAAGCGTGTTTTTTGGATTGTTCTATACATTGCCGTTAGATGTTATACAAAGGGCAGTAATTAATTTGATAGGTTAGAGGGCGGGTGATAATATGGATAGTTTGATTTTAATAACAGTTACAAAATATATTGTTCCATTTATACAATTATATGGGTTTTATGTTATGTTGCACGGCCATTTATCTCCAGGTGGTGGATTTGCAGGAGGTGCTATAATTGGAGCTAGTATGGTTTTGTATTGTTTAGTTTTTGGTTTGGAAAAGGCAGAGAAAAAAGCATCGCACAAGCTAACTGGTACGCTTGAAACCGGAGGAATACTTTTTTTTATAATGTTAGGAACTATAGGAATTTTTAGTGGGAGACATTTTTTGTCAAATCTTTCGGCGGGTATGCCTGAGGGAGACACATTTAGTTTGATTAGTGCTGGGATTATATTATATATTTCTATAGCTATCGGGTTAAAGGTTGCAAGTACTGTTGTGACGTTATTTTTTACATTGTTAGAGGAGGATTAGGCTTATGGATATATTGCTAGATAATATGTATTATATAGCG